>JAIBDV010000334.1 GCA_024686055.1 Neptuniibacter sp. | reverse complement strand
CCATCGGATCGGCTTGTCATCACTGAGGTCGACCAGATCGCGGGGAACCGGCACGTTCCGTGTGCTCACGTTCAGGACGATCATGCCGGAGTTGCCTTCTGCGACCACGGGATACCAGGCCCCCCTCCGAAGCCCGTACTGCGTCTACTGCCGCTTCAAAACTGTGCCAGCTGGCTTTCACCTCCGGATTCTGGGTAATCGCCAGATTTACAGCCTCGTCGAGCGAGGCAACCGGTGCTGCCAGGGTTAATGATGAGCAAAGCCCGAAAAGGCTCAACCCGTAGAGTCCCCATTTACAACGCTTACTCATGGTCTCGCTCCTGCTACCGTGCGAATCATTATTATTGTGTGATTCGGCCTTAGCGTTCATCAGCATCCACGCCGTTTAACAGCTCCACTGGTTCAAGCTATCATTGCGCAGGCTGTTTCAGGTGTTACATAAAGGTAGACCACTGAGTTAATTTGTCATTCCATTAAAGTACCACTTAAAAATCAGGTACGTTCTATGCGTCCAGTTATCACAGCCCGCAGCCACCCAGCAACATCGGCAGAGCCCGCTACACTCAGAAGGATGCCCTGTTTAGTCGATGTGAGTGCAACCGTGAGTCCAGTCGTTTGTTAACCGCCGTAAAAGCTGCAAGGAATCAGCGGCGTCTCTCTGGCCTGATAATCTGTTTTATCGTCTATGCCCTGCTGTCACTCTCGCTGCATGCCCTGGCCTCTGATCACATCGCCATGGATAACCGCCTGCTGGCACGGTGGCAGCAGCTGATTGGCAGCAGCCACCCACTGAGTGATCAGCAAAAACTACGCCGCATTAACCGATTTTTTAACCAGCAGATAAGCTTTGTCAGTGATATCGAGGTATGGCAGCAGGTCGATTACTGGGCAACGCCGCGAGAAACATTACTGCGGGCCGCCGGTGATTGTGAAGATTTCTCCATCGCCAAATATATGACCCTGCTGCAAAGCGGCGTCCCGGCGAAACAATTACGGCTGATCTATGTCAAAGCTGTCAGTGGATTGCCCGAGAGCGCGCTACAACAAGCACATATGGTATTAGCGTACTACCCTGAGAACAGCGCAGAACCTTTGATCCTGGATAACCTGATCACAGAGATACAGCCGGCCTCACGACGGCCCGACCTGATTCCACTGTTCAGTTTTAACAGTGAAGGGCTATGGGTCGAGGGCGATAAAACCACGCGTTCACCTGAAGCACACCTTTCCCGCTGGCGTTCAGTTTTACAGCGCATGCAACAGGAAAAGATGTACCTACCAAGATAAGCCATTGAAAGGGGGTGTGGATGTCTCTGTACAAACGGCTGTGGATAGCCATCGGATTAATTATGTTGCTGTCTTTCGCTGGCAGTTTTGTGTTGAGCAATCTGTCTAGCAGACAATACTTTGAGCAGCAGCTCGAACTGAAAAACGTCGACAACGCGACCACTCTGGGCCTGCTGTTAAGCACGCCTCAGATAGACGCCCTGTCGCGCCAACTGCTGATTTCCGCCCAGTTTGATACCGGACACTATCAATTTATCCGGCTGACCGCGCCCGACGGCAGTATCATCGCGGAACACACTCAGCCAGGCCCACAACAGACTCACCCTACCTGGCTGGCACAATTTTTCCCCATCAACCCGGCCACCGGCAGCGCCAAAGTCAGTGATGGCTGGCAGCAGGTTGGTACTCTGACCGTCGCCAGTCACACCCAGGTCGCCTACGATGCGCTGTGGAATAGCAGTGTTCAGTTGCTCAGCTATTTCATGCTGGTAGCGTCCGTTTGTGGGGTCATCGGCTCAACCCTGCTGCGACTGATCACCCGCCCGCTGGACAACCTGGTCGCCCAGGCACATGCCATCACCGAACGTCGTTTCATCACCAGCAAAGAGCCCGATACCCAGGAATTCAAAGACATTGTGCTGGCGATGAACACCCTGACCCGACATGTGCAACGGATGGTCGACGACGAAACCATGCGGCTGGACAGCTGGCGGGTGAAAATGCAGTACGACGGCCTGACCAGCCTGATGAAACGCCAGCCCTGCCTGGCACAACTGCATGCCTTACTGGCCCGTAATGACGCCAGCGCCGCCGGCACGATTATGCTGATACAGGTGCAGCAGCTGGCCCAGCTGAACCAGGATCAGGGCCGCCAGCAGGTCGATTTTCTGCTGAAAAAACTGGGCCGCACCCTCAGTAGTGAATCCCGCCAGTTTGATGAGCGGCTGGCAGGCCGCCTTAATGGCTCGGACCTGCTGTTAGTCATCCCCGGTTATTACCAGGTCGAACAGCTGGGGAATACCATCTACCAGGCGTTGCTGAAAACCGTCAGCCGACAGTCCTTTAGTGAAACAATAAACCTGCATTGCGTTGCCTCTCCGTGTCGGGCAGGCGACAACCCGGGGAAACTGCTCGGCTCGTTAAATGGCTGCCTCAAACTACAGCCCTCTGGCACTTCCTCCTTCACCGTTCAGACTGCATCTTTACACACCCCCATGCAGCAGCAGCCCTGGCAACGGCGGCTGGATGATGCGCTGAGCAACAGAGGGATTCAGTTACAGTACTTCCCCACGGTTAACCATCAGGGCCAGCTCAGTCATCTGGACGCCTGCGCTCGACTGAAAAGCGATAGCGGTCCTTCGTTGTCTGCGGCTGTTTTTCTCACCAGCCTGCGTCAGATGGGCTGGTGTCACCGGCTGGATCAGGTGGTGGTGGCCGAAGCCCTGCATCGGCTGGCCAGCTGTACCCGTCCACTGGCGATCAGCCTGTCCGCTGCCGTGCTCCGCGAGCCTGAACGTGCTGAACAACTGTTACTCCAGCTCAACAACGCCCCGGAGTCACGGCATAACCTGCGGCTGGAGTTTGCCTGCAACGATGCATTTCTCTACCTCACCCAATTACGCCAGCTTTGCATCCGGCTGAAACAGCTTGGCTGTAAAGTCGGCCTCAAGCACCTGGGCCAGCAACTGGCCCCGCTAGGTAAACTGGCAGACAGCGGACTGGACTATGCCCGCATCGATGGCAGTTTTATTCGCCAGCTGGGCGAAGAAACTGAGATCAAACCGTTTATTCAGGGCATATGTTCAACCCTGCATGGGCTGGGTATGATCGTACTGGCCGAACAGGTAACAACCGAAAACCAGTGGCAGCAACTGCTGGCACTGGGGATTGATGGCGGTACTGGCCCGCTGTTCAACGAAGCCAGACACACCGACTCAGTGTAGCGGCCTGGCTCAGATCAACTCGTCCATATCATCCTCATCCGGCAACAGCTGCAAGGTGCTATGCATCGAGTGACGCAACTGCTGACGATCCAGCATCTTGCGCTGGGCAATGTCGGGCAGGTCGGTAAAGCGGATCTGATTCTGCTCAACCAGCAAGGTCACCAGATCCTCAATCACCCGTACAAACTCACTGTCACTGCTGGCCAGTGCCTGTTGCACCTGTTCAATACGCTCCATAAAGGCTGCCACATCAATGTCCGCTGCAGCGCGCAGCGGCTCAAAACCCTCCAGTGGCTGCTCGCTGACAGCCACTACCCGTCCTTCATCATCCCGTTTTACATAGGCCATCCGGGGCATCTCCCTCAGTCAGTCATCAATTTGCCCTGCTGCATCAGATCATTAATCAGCGCCGTCTGATCGACCATCTGGCTACCGGCATCGGTATACGCCGTCACCAGGTCCACATTGGACAGGTGGATCGTCTGATCAATCTGCGCACTGTCAAAGCCATCGGCGAAGCCGCCCTGGCTACTGATAAACAGCAGAGTGTCGTCATTATGTAGCTGGAAGTGCAGGTAATCAGTCACTTCACCATCACCGAGCAATGCTGCAATATCCAGTGCATCGCCGCCTTCAGCGACCGGCCGGGTATCAAAGGCGATCACCAGATCAGAGAGCGGCGCACCCGGGCTGCCAACATCACTGAGGTGCCACTCGAACACATCCGAATCCGGGGTTCCCCACAGCAGATCATCCCGTTCACCGCCGGGGATCTCATTGCCGTGCTCATCCAGCTCGTTGTTATTGTCACGCTG
>JAIBDV010000264.1 GCA_024686055.1 Neptuniibacter sp. | reverse complement strand
GTCTCAACACCACGCATCAACGGGTCGTCAGAAATATCGTCATCATGGAAGTAGATAGGCTTAACGGATTCAGTTGCCTGCACGCAAGCGATCGGATCTTCATCTGTGTCAGGTAAAGGCCGCAGCAATGGATCAGCGCGCGGCACAACAACCTCATCAACAGACGTCGTATCAACGGGTGCCTCAGAATCGGCGCTTCCGGTGACCGGCTCTTCATCTCGAGGAGTTGAGGCTGCCTCGGTTGCCATCTCGGTCGCTAACGCGGCAGAACGTTTCTGGCGTGACTGCTCAATCGCCTCAAACAGTGCAGCGCTGGTCATAATTTCTTCTTCAACCACAATCGCTGCCTGCCCGTCAGAAGGCACGGGGGTAACCAGATCGACAGCAGTTTCGGGCACGACAGAGGAAGTTACATGAGGCTCGATTGGCAGCGGGGTATCAGCCAGCTCGACGTATTCGACAGCGTCAGTAACGGGCTGAGGCAACTCTCCATCATCAGATAGCGCCAGGCCGCTCATATCAAGCGTTGGTTCACATCGTTCAGATAGCTCTGGAGCTGCGGCTAACACAGCTGCCGGTGCAACCGAAGCAGCAGCCACAGTTGCAATCGCCGGTATAGCCGATATTTCAGGCTGAGCCGATGGTTCAGAAGCCATGGAGGTTCCAGCAACAATATAACCTGCCGTCGGCGCGTCAGCAGTCACAGGGACATTATCACCCTGTAACCCGTCACACAAACGCCGCACCCCGCCGTTAGGTAATTCTGGATTGATCTCATCAACTACCGGTTCTGCCACATCGGCAGGTAGTTTCTGAATATCCATCCGCAGCTGATTGCGGGTACCCCTCATCCTCCGCCAACCGTCTATGACGATTAGCAGCACGACCGCGGCCCCACCAATTATTAGCCATTCGCGCAGACCGATTTCCATACGATCAACTATTTCTCGTTAAAAAGGTCAAAAGATAGGTGCCACTATAAAACGTGCAGGACACAAAAGAAACGCTATGTCCGGCTTTGCGGTCTGTTAACACACCCAAAATAGTCAAAACTTGCACTGAGACTACTGTACAACCTGGTCAATTACCAATTTCAGCGTGCCATTTTCTGCTTTTACCCTGATTGGTGACAGACTACCAAACAAGTCGCCAGCGGTTGCCCCGGGCTGGCCGGACATGGACACCTTGGCATTTACCTCAACAGTATCGGCTGAAGACAACCGTGATTCTGGCATCATCGCCAGTGAATCATCCAGCACGACTGCCGCAGGCAAGTCGGCGGCCGTCAGTCGTACCGCCGCCAGAGGCATGCGACCCCCTACCGGGCGCGCGAAGACAAACACAACCTGATCAGGTCTAACTCGCGCTTTAAGCTCGTCGCTCAGACTGACCTGAACATTAAGCCGGGCGGCCGGTACTACGACAGTGGAATCAACGGTAATGCCCTGTGCTGCCAAAGCCTGACGGGCTTTTTCAATACCCGCCGTCAATGAAGCAGACGCTTCACCCGTCGCACCCGCCAACGCCTTGTTCCAGTAATCCAGTGCCTGTTGATAACGCTGCTGTTCAAACGCATCAATCCCCAGCAGGCCCAGAGTTGTGATTTCACCCGGCGCAACCTGCAAGGTTCGATCAATATGACGACGCAATTCAGCATCGATAGTATTCCCAAGGGCGAAATACTTTGCCTGAGCATACTGACCCATCACACCGGGGTACTGCGGCGCGTCTCTGGACAACGTACCCAGCACTTTTGTCAGAGCCTGCGCACCTTCAGCATAACGCCCCATATTCAGATAGGTTGTCGCCAGCATGTACCAGCCCTCAGGATTATCGGGCCGAACCCGCAATTCATCCTGCAAACTGGTGATCGCTTCTTCGATCGTCGGTGTACGACCATCTTTACGCATATCAACACGCTGCTGTGCAACTTCAAGCGCTTCGTAACTCCCCAGCGTACTGTACAGCCCCATTGCGGTAGTGACGGTAATCAGTGCCAGTAATGCAACGGTCACCAGCTGGCGACCACCAACGGCAACATCACGCGTAGCCTCGGCTTCAACCACATCACCCAGCAAATTTTTCTCCAGCTCCAGCTTCAGAACAGAGAAAGCAGCATCATCCAGAACGCCGTTGTCACGCTCACGTGACAGCTCAGCCAGACGTTCTTTGAAGATATCGATGTTCTGTTGTTTGCGGTCTTCGGCGATTACCGGCTTTTCCTGCGCCCGCTTCGCGCGCACTAATGGCAGAAAGATAAAAAACAGGGCGATCAGGGATAATACACCGATGCCGATCCATAAATTATTCATTGATCGCCATCCTGTTTCAACATTGCATTGAGTCGCTGAGCATCAGCCTCACTCAGGCTGGCGTCCTGAACTTCGTCTGAGCAGGCATCAACAACTTCAGCCTGCGGTTTACGCTTACGCCGGGAGATCAGCACAATGACGAGGGCACCAAACGCCAGTAAAACAAAGGGGCCGTACCAGAGCACCCAGGTACTGGCCGTTTTCCGGGGTTTATAGAGTACGAACTCACCATAGCGGGCCACCATGAAGTCGATGATTTCATCATCGCTTTGATCTTCGCCCAGCATACGGTGAATTTCAGTCCGCAGGTCTTTTGCTATGGGTGAGTTAGAATCAGCCAGATTCTGGTTCTGACACTTGGGGCAACGCAGCTCATCTGTCAGCTGCTGAAACCGCACCCGGCTGGCTTCGTCCTTGAATTCATAAGTATCAATAGCGGCGAAAGCCTGTAACGGCAGCAGCAACGCAAATAGCACTAACCAGCGCCTCATGACGCCGCCTCACTCTGTAATGATGCCATAACACCTTTTAGCTGCTGCCAGACACGCTCATCCACCACCCCTACATGCTTGTAACGAATCACCCCCTTAGCATCCAGAATATAGGTTTCAGGCGCACCATAGACACCCAGATCCAGCCCGAGTGAGCCTTTGTCATCATAGATATTGATGACGTAGGGGTTCAGGTACTTTTCCAGCCAGACTTTCGCTTTGCTGCGCTCATCCTTGTAATTAACACCAATAATTTTGACGCCTTCCTGAGTCGCCATACGATTCAGCTGAGCATGCTCCGCTTTACAGGAGGGACACCAGGTCGCCCAGACATTGAGCAATACCGGCTCATCAAACTTGAGGTCGGCTTCGGTCAGCATCCGCTGCGAATCTTGTAACGAGCTGAGCTGAAAACTCGGCATCGGCTTATCAATCAGCGCTGATGGCAGCTCGGTCGGGTCCAGTTGCAGGCCCCGCCATAACAAAACACCCAAAGCAAAAAACAGCACTAACGGAATAAAAACTATATAACGGCGCATCGACTCTCTCCGATTCAGGCTGCTGCTGGAGCGCTTGGTATGGCTGCTTTGTTCGCGGCAGCCTGTTTACGTTTACGGCGGTAACGCGGATCTGTCGCTGCCAGAACCCCACCAAAGGTCATAAAGAGACCACCCAGCCACAACCAGCGTACAAAAGGCTTACTTTGCACCCGTACCGCCCATGCACCATTGGCAAGTGGCTCACCCAGCGCAACGTACAAATCACCAAAGAAACCAGGATCAATCGCCGCTTCAGTCATGACATTACCCCGCGCCAGGTACATCCGTTTTTCGGGATGTAAAACAGTGTAAGGTTCACCGTTTTTAAAGACCTGAATCTGACCACGATCGGCGCGATAGTTAGGCCCCTGAACCGGTGCCGAACCATCAAACTGGAAAGTGTAGTCACGGAATTCAACCTGCTCACCGGGTGCCATACGCAAGTCCCGCTCTTCGGTATACACAGAAACCAGTGCGATACCGACCAGCGTCACCGCCACCCCCAGGTGTGCCAGCTGCATGCCGTAGTAACTGCGCGGCAGCTTACGCATGCCAGCCCAGAGCGACTCACGCATGGCCGTTTTCGTATAGAGGTCACGCAGTGCTGCGACGCTCAACCAGAACGCCAGCACCATCGCTACGGCAACACCCAGCTCAAAGCCATCGCCATAAATCATCGGAAAAGCAACGCCCGCCACAACACTGATCAGGGCAGGAAACGCCAGCTGGCGCATCAACAGGGTGAACTCGGTGCGCTTCCAGCGACTGATTGCACCGGCAGCCATCAACAGCACCAGCATTGACATCAGCGGTATAAACAGCGCATTAAAATACGGTGGGCCAACAGAGATTTTACCCATGCCCAGCGCATCAATAACCAGCGGGTACAAGGTACCTAACAGCACCATCATCGCAGTAACCGTCAGCAGTACATTGTTGGCCAGCAGGAATGTTTCTCGGGACAGCAGTTCAAAGCTGGATTCGCTTTTTACCTGACCGGCACGCATGGCATACAGGAACAGTGAGCTGCCGATAGTCACCGTCAGGAAGGCGAGGATGAAGAAACCGCGCTCCGGGTCAGATGCAAACGCATGCACAGAGGTCAGGACACCAGAGCGCACCAGAAAGGTCCCCAGCAGGCTGAGTGAGAAAGTGAAAATGGCCAGCAAAACTGTCCAGCTTTTAAATACACCACGCTTTTCGGTCACAGCCAGGCTGTGAACCAGTGCAGTACCTACCAGCCACGGCATAAATGAAGCGTTTTCGACCGGATCCCAGAACCACCAGCCGCCCCAGCCAAGCTCGTAATAAGCCCACCAGCTACCGGTAGTGATGCCGACGGTCAGAAACGCCCAGGCAATACTGGTCCAGGGACGTGACCAGCGGGCCCAGGCAGCATCTAACTGGCCACTTAACAGTGCTGCAATTGCAAAGGCAAAGGCTACTGAGAAGCCTACATAACCCATATACAGCAACGGTGGGTGGATAATCAGACCAATATCCTGTAGCAACGGATTAAGGTCGCTCCCTTCGCTCGGGCTGGTCGGCAACAAACGGTCGAAGGGGGATGAGGTCATCAGCATAAACAGCATGAAT
>JAIBDV010000390.1 GCA_024686055.1 Neptuniibacter sp. | reverse complement strand
CCATCAACCGTCAGGAAGCCATGGCAAAATACGCCGTTTGGCTTGCGGAAACCGGCACCTTCCAGCATGGCAGGCCAGAACAGGGTGTGGAAGTAAGCGATGTCTTTACCGATAAAATGGTAGAGCTCGGTATCAGAGGACTCATTCCAGTATTCGTCGAAATCAACGCCGTTTTTGTCACACCAGTTCTTGAAGCTGGCCATGTAGCCGATGGGCGCATCCAGCCAGACGTAGAAGAATTTGCCAGGTGCGTCCGGGATCTCAAAGCCCCAGTACGGTGCATCACGGGAGATATCCCAGTTCTGCAGGCCGGACTCGAACCACTCGTTGAGTTTATGCACCATCTGCGACTGTACGTGGTTATCAACCCAGTTGCGGAGGAAGTTCTCGAAATCACCCAGTTTGAAGAAGTAATGCTCAGACTCTTTTTCAATCGGCTTGGCACCGGAGACGGCGGAGTAAGCATTTTTCATGTCGACCGGGCTGTAGGTGGCACCACACTTCTCACAGGAGTCGCCGTACTGATCAGGCGCATCACATTTCGGGCAGTCTCCTTTGACGAAACGGTCCGGCAGGAACATCTCTTTCTCAGGGTCGTAGGCCTGAGTAATGGTTTTTTGCGAGATATGGCCTTTGTCACGCAAGCGGGTATAGATCAGCGAAGCAAAATCGCGGTTCTCATCCGAATGGGTGGAATAGAAATTATCGAAGCCCACCATAAAACCGTTGAAGTCGCGCTGGTGCTCCTGGCTGACCTGATCAATCAGTTGCTGTGGTGAGATTCCCATCTGATCTGCTTTAAGCATGATCGGCGTGCCATGGGCGTCGTCTGCACAGACATAGGTGCAGGCATGGCCGCGCTGTTTCTGGAAACGAACCCAGATATCCGTCTGGATATATTCCACCAGGTGGCCCAGGTGAATCGGGCCATTGGCGTAGGGCAGAGCACTGGTAACGAGAATCTTACGCTTTTCGGTCATCGCAGGTAGGCTTCTGTCTTGAATGAATAAATAGGAACCGGGAATTTTACGCTTTTTCCCGGCGCTAATGAACCGCTTATCACTGCCGTTGGCCAGCCAATTTTAGTGTTTACCATCAGCCTGGGGGGATGTTTGTGCCGGGTCGAGGGAGGGGGGCAGGGAGAACCGTCGGCACAGAGCTCGATAAACGGCTGGTATATTCTCAGCCAGGGCCGTTTATCAAGGAGGTAGTCGCTCAGGTATGACTGTGGCCGGGTAAGGTTGCTCTGATCAGTGTGCCCTGGCCTGGCTTACTCAGAAGTTCGAAACTGCCGCTTAGTAATTCGGTCCGTTCACGCATTTTCACCAGCCCGGAGCCAGCCTCCTCAGCATAAAATCCTTTGCCGTCGTCCTCCAGTTCCAGGCAGATGCTATGGTCTTCAGACCATAGGTGCAGTTTGACCTGGTTTGCTTCTGCGTGATGGGCGCTGTTACTCAGCGCTTCTTCGGCGATACGATACAGCGTGTTTTCAATTTCATCGGGTAGCCGTTCTGCCGGGAGCCTGATACGCAGCGAGATAGGGATGTTCATCTGCTGTTGCCATTCATTTGCCAGCTGACGCAGTGCTTCTTTTAGCCCCAGTTCATCCAGTGGGCTGGGTCGCAACTGCTGTGAGATTTCATCCAGCCGGACCAAAGCCTGCTGCAATGGCTGGGAGATGCTTGCCAGCCGACTTGCCAGGTCGTGAGTGTTCGTCGCGTGCAGGCCGACGCTGCAGGTTTGTAACAGAGGGGCGACGTCCTCTTTCAGTTCTCTGGCAAAGCGGTGGCGCTGGCTGATCTGCCACTGTATGTAGCGTTGTGCCAGTTGTCGGATTCGTTCATCAGCCTGCACCGTTGTACGGATGTTGATCAGGATGATTGCCAGCACCAGCACCACGATGGTAACAGTGACCAGCACCAGCACCGTGACAAAGGTCTGAAGGATGTTTTCTTCAGCTTTTTCTCGCGCGGCGGTTACTTCAGCGGCGATATCGTCAATGTACAGCCCGGTACCCATCATCCAGCCCAGTTGGGGCAGGGTGACCACGTAACTGAGTTTGACTTCCTGATCACCTTTGGAGGGTTTACTCCACAGGTAGCGGTGAAACCCTCCTTGTTGAGCGACATTCAGGAGATCCCGAATAATATAGTTACCTTCACGGTCCTGGTAGTCGTACAGATTCTGGCCTTCCAGGCTGGGCTGGCGTGGGTGAATCAGGTTAGTGCCAGCCTGGGTGTAGGCAAAGTAATAGCTGTCCTGGCCGTAGGTCAGTCGGCTGAGTACCTGTTTGATACGGCTCTTATCCGGGTTGGGCTGGTGCAGTAAATGCTCAATGGAGGTCATCGCCAGGCTGACATAGTTTTGTAGTTCATTGCGTTTCGAGGTGAGTAATTTTTCCTCGAAGGTGCGAATATCCTGCTCCGACAACTGGCGCGCCTGGTTGAGGCTTATCAGGGTAATGGCTGAGGCAACCAGTACCAGAGGTACAATTGCGAGCAGCAGCATGCGAGATTTCAACGACATAAGGTTTCAGGTCTGACCCGGCTGAAATGAATGTTTGATCTCTATTATCGACGATATGAAATGTGACTGGCCAGTGACAATGTGGCTCGTACGGCTAATGTCGTAGTCAGTTCGCTGGGCTCGGGCTAAAAGCCGGGTCTCACCCGCCTTGCGTAGCGTTGATCCTGGCGATAGTGAATCTGAACAATATATAGCTATATGCTATCGATTCTCTTTGTTCGATAGCTATGGTGTCTTTGGCTGATAGCCTTACTTCATCCCATCGGCAGGCCATATAACCATAGTGTTGAAATGGTTAATGGCTGAAGTGACTATCAAAAGGCTGTAATTATTCATGTTTTGTTCAGTAATATTAATATTGTTTTATCCTGTTGATTTATAAAATTTTTCTGCTTTTGTTTTTATGGATTTCATTTACCCCCTAAGATTAGTAGTTTTCATGGGTTGAGGTTTCCTGATGCCAGATTGATGCGCTCTAAGAAAAATTCTTATGCTAGTCTTAATATGCTAACTAATTCGAAGCAGATTACCTTTAGTCTTCCGGTGTTTGTTCTGT
>JAIBDV010000414.1 GCA_024686055.1 Neptuniibacter sp. | reverse complement strand
CTGGTGGTGCACGTGATGGTGATCCGCAGTGGGTTACGAGCACTGGTACGGGTACAGGATGATATCGGTGAGCTGAAAAAAGGCGAGATCCGCCAGCTGCCACACAGCGATACCCGTGAGATCGAGCCACTGGTGACTGAAATTAATTACCTGGTCCAGTCGATGGAGCTGCGACTACAGCGTTCGCGCAGCTCGCTGGGCAACCTGGCCCATGCCGCCAAAACTCCACTGACGGTACTGGATCGGCAGATTGAAACCCTGGCGCAACATGATGCTGCCCACGCCGAGGCCATGCATGAGCAATCCATTCGGCTGCGTGAGCTGATGGAGCGTGAGCTGACCCGTGCCCGCATCGCCGGTGCCGCACTGCCAGGCCAGCGGATCTATATTAAAGAGGAACTGAGCAAGCTTGAGCGTACGCTGAAAACCATTTACCGCGATAAGGCGCTGTCGTTCAGCATTGAGCTGGAAGAGGGCAGTTACTTCCCGGGTGAACGGGATGATCTGGTCGAGCTGCTGGGCAACCTGCTGGATAACGCCTGTAAATGGGCGCACAGTGAGATCAGTATTCAGACTCTGAGCTGCGAGGATCATCTGAATATTGTCATTGAAGACAATGGCCCGGGTATCGCCGAGGATCAGATTGGGCGGCTGCTGAACCGGGGTGAACGGCTGGATGAGTCCACTGTTGGCCATGGCCTGGGGATGAGTATTATCACTGACATCGTGACTCAGTATCAGGGGCGGATGCAGCTGACGCGGTCTGAGCGTCTGCAAGGGCTCAAAGTAGAGCTCTGCCTGCCCCGTCATCAGGATGCCGATGTCACTCGTCAGGTTGAGGCCTGAAAGGTGGCGTTAGTCACCGTTTTGGGTAAGGGTTAATCCTGGTCGTGACAAAGCATTCAGCTTGTTCTCGCCAGACTGTATACTATCGGCCTTCACGTTTTGAGGTAGTTTTCTGTGACTGTTAAATTCGTAGCCTCCTCCAAGTTGTCAACCCCCTGGGGCGTGTTCGAAATGGTGGGGTTCGATGACGAAACCACAGGCAAAGAACATGTCGCACTGGTGTTTGGTGAGCCCGCAGGCGACACGCCCGTACTGGCCCGTGTCCATTCCGAGTGCCTGACCGGCGATGCGCTGTTCAGCCTGCGCTGTGACTGTGGTTTCCAGCTGCAGGAAGCCCTGAAAAACATTGCTGAAGCGGGCTGTGGCGTACTGCTGTATCTGCGTCAGGAAGGCCGTGGCATCGGCCTGCTGAACAAAATCAAAGCCTACCACCTGCAGGATGGCGGGGCGGATACTGTCGAAGCCAATGAAGCGCTGGGCTTTGCTGCCGATATGCGCGATTACAGCATGTGCCAGCCGATGCTGGACCACCTGGCAGTCAAAGCCGTGAAGCTGATGACCAATAATCCGCGCAAGGTAAAAGCACTGGAGTCCTACAACGTTAACGTTGCGGAACGGGTGCCGTTGCAGGTGGGTAAGAACCGCCACAATGAAGATTACCTGGCGACCAAAATGGGCAAGCTGGGCCATATGATGACCGAGCACCATTTTAAGGACGATGATTGAGGCGATGCGCTTAAAACTACAGACAATAGAAAACGCCGCGTATTAAACGCGGCGTTTTTGTCTCTGCCCCCTGTCACGCAGTCAGGTGTTGCTCAGACGGTGGAATATACTGGCTGCATCAAGTCCACATTCTCTGAGCTGTGCATCGCGTCCGGCGTGCTCAATCCATTGGTCCGGGATACCCAGCGTCAATAGCTGACAACCCAGTTGCTGCTGGTGCAGATATTCACTGACCGCAGCTCCAGCTCCACCTTGTATGGCATGATCTTCCAGTGTGACCAGCAGATCATGGGTGAGGGCCAGCTGGGTGATCCGTGCTTCATCCAGTGGTTTCACAAAACGCATATCCACCAGAGTGGCATCCAGTTGTTCTGCGGCCAGCCTGGCTTCCGGTAGCAATGGGCCAAAATTCAGAATTGCGGTTTTCTTCCCTTGACGCAACAGGCGACTTTTGCCGATTTCGAGTTGTTGCAATGGCGCGTCGGTGGATTCAGCGCTGCCGCTGCCGCGTGGGTAGCGTACGGCGACCGGGCCTTTGTGATGCTGCGCGGTGTGCAGCATATGGCGCAGTTCCTGTTCGTCTGCCGGAGTCATGATGACAAGCCCTGGCAGGCAACGCAGGCAGGCCAGGTCAAAAATCCCGGCATGGGTGGCGCCGTCTTCACCGACCAGTCCGGCGCGGTCGATAGCAAACATCACATCCAGATCCTGGATGACGACGTCGTGAATCAGCTGATCATAGCCGCGTTGCAGGAAGGTGGAGT
>JAIBDV010000064.1 GCA_024686055.1 Neptuniibacter sp. | reverse complement strand
ACCACCGGCCATGATGACCCCCAGCGCTAGTCGGCGATCGTAACCGCGTTCCAGCATAGGTCGCAGGGCGATGCTGCCTGAGGTCATGATGCCTGCACCGATAATGCCGACCATGGCGCCGATCATCGAGCAGACGCCGATAACACTGATGGCCAGTGACCCGCGAACCTTGCCAATAAGCAGCTGGGTGGCATTGAACATGGCATCGCCAATACCGGAGCGTGTCAGCAGCTGGCCCATGTAGATGTACAGCGGGATTGCCAGCAGAATAAAGTTGAAATAGGTCGATTCAAGCGTCGTTGGAATGACATTGAACAGGCTGTCACCCCAGGTCAGGTAACCTACCGCCATGGCAATCCCCCCCAGTGCCAGCCCAACCGGGGCGCCGAGGGCAAAGAATACCAGGATGCAGCCTAGTAAGACGACTGTGAGCAGTTCAATTCCCATCCGGGTTTTCCTCTTTCAGTTCCAGCAAGCGGGTTGATGTGATGATGTAATAGAGGTCAGCGATGCTGTCCCGTGCCAGTTGAGCGATAAACAGCACGCTGGCAACGATCATCATCAGCCAGAAATGGAACGTAGGGGGTGCCCATTCGCTCTGGCGGCGGTAGTCAAACTCCAGTGCTTCTTCCAGTTTGCCGAAACTCGTATCAGCGATGAGGAACAGGAAAAATATTCCCAGGCTAAAGGAGATGAGATTAAAAACACACTTGCCCTTAGGTGATGTGCTCAGGTAGAAAATATCGACGTTAATGTGTGCCCGCTGCTGCTGTGCATAGGCACCGCCCAGTGCGGCGATATAACCAAACATAAACAGGGACAGGTCGTACGCCCAGATGGTGGGCTGGGCGAGAATGTAGCGTGAAAACACCTCAAATGAGACGGTCAGAGCGAGTATCGGCATAAGGTAAGAGGCTGCCTTACCCGCCAGCATGACAAGACAGTCAACACTGAGGCAGAGCCTTTGCAAAGTGGTTTTAATCATGGTGCTGTACCTGAATATACGAAAAAAGGCAGGCTGAAATCAGGCCTGCCTTTTTTGTGGTGCAGTGAATTATTTGTTCTGTTTCAGGATATCGATCAGCTGTTTGCTGTACTTATCCTGCGCGGCATACTCATCCCAGAGGCCAGCTCCAGCGTTGTGCCAGGCTGCTTTGTCGGCGTCGCTTGGTACCGGGCTCCAGTTCAGGCCTTTTGCTTCCATCTCTGCGATGGCTTCAGCTTCCCATTTGCGGGATTTGACCAGCTGTTCCTGCGCATGCAGTTCGGTTGCTTTGCGCACCGCGCTCTTGAGTTCATCTGGCAGTTTTTTCCAGGCGCTACGGTTGATCACAATTGGCAGTACCTGGGCGCCCGCCAGTGGCAAGCGGTACATGTATTTGGCAACCTCGACGTGGTTGCCATCACGGTGATCAATCATGTTGCTACCGATGGAGCCATCAATGACACCCGTTGCAAGGCCGGTGTAGATTTCACTCCACGCCAGTGATACCGGAGCGGCACCCAGGTTACGCAGGAATTTACCGTATGCGCCGGGAGCCCGGATTTTCATTCCCTCGAAGTCAGCAACAGAGTTAATCGGCTTTTTAGTAATGATGTAAACCGGTGGCTGGATATAGGGCTCCATCCAGGCCAGACCCTGTGAGCCATACGCTTTGGTGAGTACCTTGTCCCAGCCTTTGTCGTGGAACAGTGATGTCAGTTCGTCTGTATTCGCGGTACCACCTGGCAGGCCAATTTCAACGACACCGGCGGGTAACTCGCCGGCATGCATGGACTGGAAGGGAGCGGCAACAGAGAGCAGGCCTGACTTGGTCGCGCCGAGTAACTCGGATGCGCCAACCCCTTCACCGGAGTAGAGCACCTGTACCTTGATGCGTCCATCGGACAGTTTTTCGATGTTGTGGCCCAGGTTTTCGTAAATTTCGCCAAAGGCAGAGCCCCGGCTGTACAGGTTGCCGAAACGCCAGTTATGTTCGGCAGCTGCCAGGTCGGTGGCGAAAACCGCCAGCCCCATGCCCAGTGCAAGGGCCGACGTAGCCATGTTGTTTTTCAGCTGTTTGATGGTGTTGATCATTTTTTTTATCCTTATTGGTCTACGTTCTGTGCGGCCTGGTCAGACTGCTGAGGCGTATCGTTTGCGCTGCTGCCAGGTAATCACCGGCCCAATGTGCGGTTGACTGCAGGCCTGCTCAGGGTGAAAGCAGGCTGCTTAAATGAGCAATTACCTGACCCGCTATCGATCGTCGCAAAAGTAACCAGCGGGTTAAATTCTGTGGCGCAGACGTAAAGGTTGGTGTTTATTTACCTAAAGCGGGGTTTCGTTGGCTATGATGCAGTCTCAGGCAGCTTTGCTCTGTGGACCAGGCAATGGATCGGCGGGTTTGTGGTGTGTGCTGTCATTAATAGAAACTCACCAGTCGAGCAGTCATGACAGATCGAGGCAGTCGTATTAAAAGCACTTCTCTGGGGCAGATCAGTGATTTTGAGATCCGCCTGCTCAGGGTTTTTATTGCGGTGGTGGACTGTGGTGGTTTTTCGGCCGCGGAAACGTTCCTGAATATCAGCCGACCAACGATCAGCACTCATATCGCTAACCTTGAATCGCGGTTAAACCTTACTCTGTGTAAGCGGGGGCGAGCAGGTTTCTCGCTGACGGAAGAGGGCGCGATTGTCTACGAAGAGACCACTCAGCTACTGGCGGTGCTGGAGCGTTTTCGTAATCGGGTGAACAACCTGAATATCAGCCCGACAGGTCAGCTGAATGTCGGCTTGAGTGATGCTTTCAGCCTCGATCCTCGGTGCCGTTTACCGCAGATTATCAATCTCTTCTCACAGCAGGCACCGAATGTGGAGCTGGATATCCGGGTGGGGCAGATGGGTGATATTGAGCGCATGGTGCTGAACGAAGAGCTTGATGTCGGTTTTATTCCCTATCACCGCAAGCTGGCTGGCCTGACCTATACCCACCTCTATACGGACTATAACTACCTGTATTGCGGTCGTCAGCATGAACTCTATGGGTTGCCACCGGAGCAGATAACTGAGCCGGTCGTCAACTCGGCCCGCCTGATTCATGCTGGCTTCAAACCGCACCAGGAGGTCTATCATAATCTTGCCAGCATGCACCTGGCAGGCACGTCTTACTATTACGAATCAAGAATTGCGCTGGTGCTATCCGGTCAGTATGTCTGTTTTTTGCCGGAAGAGGTGGCAAGGCCCCATGTTGAAAAGGGTGATCTGAAGGCCATCGCCACTGACTTTAAATCTTTTCCGCTGGGGGTTGCCATTGTGACCCGAAAAACAACCCAGAAGAATCGTGCCCGTGAAATGTTTCTGCAGGCGATCGAGGTTGCCTTTGCCGATGAAACGTCGCCGCCGCCTTACTGAAAAACAGTGGTGTATTCACACCTTGAATGCGTACTCATACACACAACGCATAGCCTCTTTCATTATTCCGATTGGTCTATCTGTCCGGGTTCTTTAGTCTCTATGAAGGTTTTACGACCAAAGCACCCGAACATACTTATAAAACACGGGATAATAATAAAATGAAAAAGACCACCACGCTTCTTGCGTCTGCAGTACTCAGTCTTGGCCTGATGGGCACGGTACAGGCGCAGACACTGAAAATGGCCTATGACTCTGATCCGGTGTCCATGGACCCGTATGAGCAGCTCTCTGGCGCCACGCTGCAGCTGTCACACCTGACCTTTGACCCGCTGGTACGCTGGGATCAGAACTTCAACTTTGAACCGCGTCTGGCGGAAAAGTGGGAGCGCATTGATGCGCTGACCATGCGTTTCCACCTGCGCAAGGGCGTCAAATTCCATAGCGGTAACGAGTTTACCGCCAAAGATGTGGTGTTCTCTTTCAACCGTCTGTCTAAATCAGCTGACTTCAAGGGCATTTTTGCGCCGTTTAAAGAAGTCAAAATAGTTGATGAGTACACCGTCGACCTGGTCAGCAACGAGCCGTTCCCGCTGGTGCTAAACAATATGACTTACCTGTTCCCGATGGACAGCAAGTTCTATAGCGGCACCGACGAAGCCGGCAAGCCGAAAGACGCGATGGTCAAACACGGTAACTCGTTTGCTTCCCGTCATATCTCCGGTACAGGCCCGTATACGGTGACTTACCGTGAGCAGGGCGTGAAGATGGAATTTGCCCGTAACGCTGATTACTGGGACAAGAAGTCGCCAGGTAATGTCGACAAGATCGTGCTGACGCCGATCAAAGAAGGCCCGACCCGTGTTGCGGCACTGCTCTCAGGTGATGTTGATTTTATTGCGCCGGTACCCCCGACCGACCATAAACGTATCGACAAGTCAGACAAGGTTGATCTGGTAACGATGGGCGGTACCCGCATCATCACCTTCCAGCTTAACCAGGAGCGTGTTGAAGCGTTTAAAGATGCCCGTGTTCGTCTGGCGATCAACTACGCGATCAACCAGAAAGGCATCGTCAAAAAAATCATGAAAGGCTTCGCGACCCCCGCCGCGCAGTTCTCGCCAAAAGGTTACCTGGGTCATAACGACGCGTTGCAGCCACGTTACAACATCAAAAAAGCTAAACAGCTGATGAAAGAGGCCGGTTACGAGAACGGCTTTACTGTGACCATGATGGCGCCAAATAACCGCTACGTGAACGATGCCAAAATTGCTCAGGCAGCAGCGTCCATGCTGGCTAAGATCAATATCAAAGTTGATCTGAAAACCATGCCAAAAGCCCAGTACTGGCCAGAGTTCGATAAACGTTCAGCGGATCTGATGCTGATCGGCTGGCATTCGGATACCGAAGACTCGAACAACTTCTACGAATTCCTGTCCACCTGTCCGAATAAAGACACCGGTGCAGGCCAGTACAACAGTGGTAATTACTGTAATCCGGCGGTGGATAAGCAGGTTGCCCAGGCAAACACTGAAACCAATCCGGCCAAACGTGCTGCCATTATGCAGGGCATCGAGAAAACCATCTTTGAAGAAGGGGGTGTGGTCCCTCTGCACTGGCAGAACCAGGCCTGGGCGGCGGGTAAAAACGTCAAAATCGCCCCGGTGGTTAACGTGATGGATTTCCCTTACCTGGGTGATCTGGTGATTACCAAGTAAACATCCTGCGGGGTGACTCAGACAGCAGCCTGAATGACCGGGCTGCTGTTTTCGACGCTGAGCCGATGTTCCGCTTGAGCGTCATTTCCGGTCATGCGATTTACGACAGCTGTTTCGCAGACACGCTGTGAAACACAATATTTTTCATCACGAAATCTATATAACAAGACAACCAGGCGACGAGCGTTACGGACGGCCTCGTGGCTTAAGGCGGCACAATAATGATTGCTTTTCTGATTAAGCGCACGCTGCAGGCGATGGTGGTGATGTTTGTCATCAGCCTGATCAGCTTCTCTATTCAGGACAACCTCGGTGACCCATTGCGCGAACTGGTCGGGGTGTCCGTATCCGAGGTCGAACGTGAAAAACTGCGTGATGACCTGGGCCTCAATGATCCGTTCCTGGTGCAATATGGCCGTTTTGCAGCCAATGCGCTGCACGGTGACCTGGGCACCTCCTATTTCTTTAAAGAACCGGCGCTGGACGTCATCCTTAAAAAATTACCGGCCACGCTGGAACTGGTGTTTGGCGCCACGCTGATTATTGTGGTGTTGTCGGTACCTCTGGGCGTGTATTCGGCGATCAAGCCGGGCAGCCTGTTATCCCGGCTGGTGATGGGGCTGAGTATTGTCGGTATCTCGATTCCTGTTTTTCTGACCGCCATCGGCCTGATCTACCTGTTCTCGATTGAGCTGGGCTGGATGCCTTCTTATGGTCGGGGGGAAACCTCGGCGATGCTGGGCTGGGATTCAGGGCTGTTTACGGCCGATGGTCTGCACCATCTGATTTTGCCAAGCTTTACTCTGGCCTCCATCATGTTGCCGCTGTTTATCCGCCTGATCCGTGCCGAGATGATGGAAGTGTTGCAGTCGGAATATGTGAAATTTGCCTGGGCGAAAGGGATCAGCCCCTGGCGGATCTATTTTGTTCACGCGCTGAAAAACACCATGCTGCCGGTGATTACCGTTGGCGGGGTGCAGATTGGCACCATGGTGGCCTACACCATCCTGACCGAAACTGTATTCCAGTGGCCAGGCATGGGCTTCCTGTTTCTGGAAGCGGTAAACCGTGTTGATACTCCGCTGATTGTGGCGTATCTGATTGTGGTGGGTGCCATCTTTGTGGTCACCAATACTCTGGTCGATCTGATTTATGGCCTGGTGAACCCGACTGTCAAACTGGCCGGAGGTAAGTGATGAGCGATCAGACCCAAATTCTGGAAACCGCCCCGGCTGCACCGGGTCGCTGGCATGAATTCAAAAACAGCCACCTGTTCCACAGCTTTACCGTCGACCGGGTAGCACAGCTCAGCTTCGGCATTTTTATGCTCTACGTGCTGCTGGCGCTGTTTGCACCGTTTCTGGCACCGTTTGACCCGTACGACATTGCCCAGATTGATATTATGAACTCGGAAATACCGCCGAGCTGGGAAGAAGAAGGCGAGGCCGACTTCTGGCTGGGCACCGATGCTCAGGGCCGTGATATGTGGTCCACCATCCTCTATGGCACCCGTGTGTCTCTGCTGATTGGCCTCTGTGCCGTGGCATTGCAGGCGACACTGGGCATCTGTATTGGCCTGTGTGCCGGTTACTTTGGTGGCCGTGTTGACAGCATTCTGATGCGCTTTGCTGATGTGCAGCTGTCGTTCTCCACCATGATGGTGGCCATTGTGGTGTTGGCAGTGTTCCAGGCGGCCTTTGGCACGGAGCTGTACCAGCAGCTGGCGATGTTTATGCTGATTATGGTGATTGGCATTGCCGAGTGGCCGCAGTACGCCCGAACCATTCGTGCCTCGGTGCTGGCGGAGAAAAAGAAAGAGTACATTGATGCGGCACGGGTGATCGGCCTGCGCTCTCCACGGATTATGTTCCGTCATATCCTGCCCAACACGCTATCGCCGATTCTGGTGATCTCCACCGTGCAGGTAGCCAACGCCATTATCTCTGAGGCGTCGCTGAGTTTCCTGGGGCTGGGCATGCCGGTGTCTGAACCCTCGCTGGGGTCGCTGATTGCCGGGGGCTTCGAGTACATCTTCTCCGGCAGCTGGTGGATCACCGTGATTCCAGGTGCTGTGCTTATCTCTCTGGTACTGGTGATGAACCTGCTGGGTGACTGGTTGCGCGATGTTCTTAACCCGAAACTGTACAAGGGGTAATCACCATGGCTTTGCTTGAAGTAAATAACCTTGAAGTCAGTTTCGGCCTGCGCAGTGGCGGGGTGAAAGCGTTACGTGATATCAACTTCAAACTGGACCGTGGCGAGCGGATCGGGGTGGTAGGAGAGTCCGGGGCCGGTAAATCGGTGCTGGGGTTCTCCATCCTGAACCTGATCTCCAATCCGGGTTCAATCACCGGCGGTGAGATTCTGTTTGAAGGTAAAAATCTGTCGAAACTGTCAGCCAGCGAATTGCGTAGTGTGCGTGGCAACCGCATCTCGATGATCTTTCAGGACCCGATGATGACCCTGAACCCGGTGCTGACCATCGGTGAACAGATGGTCGAGTGCTTGCTGGCACACCGTAAAATTCGTAAGGAAGATGCCCGTAATATTGCCCTGCAGAAGCTCAAGCAGGTGTATATCCCGTCACCGGAAACCCGGCTGGATCAGTACCCCCATGAGCTGTCCGGTGGTATGCGTCAGCGTATCGTGATTGCGATTGGCTTGCTGATGGACCCGGATATTATTATCGCCGATGAGCCCACCACCGCGCTGGATGTGACCATTCAGGCGGAGATTATGGAGCTGATGCTGGAGCTGTGTGAGCGCAACAATGTGGCGCTGATTCTGATCACCCATGATCTGGGCGTCGTCTCCCAGGTGACCCAGCGCACCATCGTGATGTATGCCGGGCGGATTATCGAACAGGGGCCGACCAAAGAGATCATCAACGATGCTCAGCACCCGTATACCCAGGGGCTGATGAACGCCCTGCCACAGATGGCTGTACCGGGTGCCCGGCTGAATCAGATCCGTGGCGCGATGCCTGCATTGCAGCGCATCCCCACTGGCTGTGCGTTCAGTCCACGCTGTGACTACACCACCGAAACCTGTCGGCACACTCTGCCTGGCTTTACGGAATCGGGGAACTGTCTGGTGGCCTGTCATATGGTAGCGGAGATGAAGCGTGAAGCGGCCCAGGTGGCCAGTCTGGCGCAGGAGGTGAAAGGGTGAGTGCACAATCGCAGGAAACACTGGTCCAGCTGGATGATATCTATAAAAAGTTCTCCATTTCAGGTGACTTTCTTGATCAGCTAAAGTTTAAACAAGGCCGCATTGTACGTGAACAGGAGTTTGTTCACGCCATCAACGGGGTGTCGCTGGCGGTGAAACGGGGCGAGGCGCTGTGCGTGGTGGGCGAGTCCGGTTGTGGCAAATCAACGGTTGCCCGCACGGTGATGGGGTTACTGAACCCGAGTCAGGGCAGTGTTCACTACGATGGCCAGCGGATTGATAATTTGAATGATCGCGCATTGATGCCATACCGGCGCAAAATGCAGATGATCTTCCAGAACCCCTATGCCTCGCTGAACCCGCGCATGACTATCGCGCAGACTTTGCAGGAGCCAGTGACACTGCACAACCCAGGCTGGTCTGGCCAGGAGGTGCGGGACAAGGTGGCGGAAGTGATGTTCTCGGTGGGCATTGATCCGAGCTGGGGCGAACGTCATCCCCATGAATTCTCCGGCGGCCAGCGCCAGCGAATCAGCATCGCCCGTGCGCTGGCGGTAGGGCCTGAGTTTATTGTGGCCGATGAACCGATCTCGGCATTGGACGTTTCGATTCAGGCTCAGGTGCTCAACCTGATGATGGATGCCCAGGAACAGCACAATCTGACCTATCTGTTTATCACCCATGATCTGTCGGTGGTGGAGCATTTCGGTACACGTGTAGCGGTGATGTATCTGGGGAGTCTGTGTGAACTGGCCCCCACCAAAGCATTGTTTTCTACGCCGCGTCACCCGTATAGTCAGGCTTTATTGTCAGCGATTCCACGGCTGGATGATAATCGTCCGCAGCATATTAAGCTGCAGGGTGAAGTACCGACTCCGGTGAATTTACCTCCGGGGTGTGTGTTCCATGGCCGTTGTCCGCATGTGAATGATCGCTGTAAACGGGAAATTCCACAGCTGATCGCCACCGATGACGGTGGTCAGGTGGCTTGTCACGGCGTTGAAGAAGGCCGTATCTGAGGTGAGTAACATGATTCGTATCAGCGCCGGCTTTGATGCTGGCAACATTATTGTCCACAGTGCCGAACAGGCTGATGATATTCAGCTGTCTATTCGCAGCGACAATAACTCTGAGTTCTTTCAGTGGTTTTACTACCGGGTACAGGGTGGTAAAAATACTGACCTGAAGATGCGGCTGATGAACGCTGACAAGGCGGCTTACCTGGATGGCTGGCCGGATTACCAGGCGGTCGCCTCCTATGATCGCCATTACTGGTTCCGGGTGCCGACCCGCTATGTGGACGGCGAGCTGGTGATCAACCATCAGCCGGAACAAAACAGTGTCTATTACGCCTATTTTGCCCCGTATAGCTATGAACGCCATCTGGATCTGATTGGCTGGGCGCAGCAGTCTGCACTGTGTGAAGTGCAGGACCTGGGATTGACCCTGGATGGCCATGATCTGACGCTGTTGCAGATTGGCCAGCCTGCCCCTGGCAAGAAAAAAGTCTGGATGACGGCGCGTCAGCACCCCGGCGAGAGCATGGCTGAATGGTATGTAGAAGGCTTCCTTAGCCGTCTGCTGGATCAGGATGATGCGCTGTCCCACCACCTGCTTGAACAGGCTGTATTCTACCTGGTGCCGAATATGAACCCCGATGGCGCAGTGCGAGGCCATTTACGCACCAATGCTGCCGGTGCCAACCTCAACCGGGAATGGGCATCGCCTTCCATGGCACGCAGCCCTGAGGTGTATCTGGTACGGGAGGCGATGAAGTCTGTCGGTGTGGACCTGTTGCTGGATATTCATGGTGATGAAGCGCTGCCCTGTAACTTTATTGCCGGTCAGGAAGGTATTCCGACCGCGCTGGTGGAGGTGCTGGAGCAGGAGAATATGTTCCAGCTGGATTACATGGCGGCCAATCCGGATTTCCAGATGGAGCGCGGCTACGAGCCGGGCCAGTTTGGTGATGAGACGATGACCGTGGGCGCGAACTGGGTGGGTGATTACTTTCAATGCCCAGCCATGACTATCGAAATGCCCTTTAAGGATTTCGACCTGCGGCCTGACCCGGTACAGGGCTGGTCACCGGAGCGCTCTGCCAAACTGGGCGAGTCGGTGCTATTTCCGATTGCGCGCTGGTTGCAGCAGTGATCTGACAGGGTGTATCAGCCGGGCTACAGTACTGGTAGCCCGGCAGATCGCCGGTTGCCTGTGGGTACAGGGTTAAGCTGAGAGAGTTGTATGGAACTACGGTGGCTGGAAGATTTTATCGCACTGGCACGTACGCGCCACTTCTCCCGTGCGGCGGATGAGCGCAATGT
>JAIBDV010000250.1 GCA_024686055.1 Neptuniibacter sp. | reverse complement strand
ATGGATGCTGCCAAAGGGGTGAAATATGCCCTGCACCATAACCTGACTGATGTCCGCGATGCGATTCAGGCGGGTATTAAACTGGAATGCTGGCCCAACGCCCGCAAGATGGATATCCACCATATAGCTGTGCCAACCACGGCGGGCACGGGCGCTGAGGTCACCCCGGGCGCGGTGCTGTACAACGAAGAGGTGGGCATTAAAGGCAACCTTGCGGTGCCGTTTATCGAAGCCGATATGGCGGTGCTGGATGCCAACCTGACCCTGGGTTTGCCGCCGCATATTACTGCGGCTACCGGTATGGATGCGCTGACCCATGCGCTGGAAACGGTGGCATCCCCCAACAGCAACCACTTTACCGATGCCCACGCCATTGTGTCGGCCCAGCTGGTGGAGCGCAATCTGGCCACGGCGGTGAATGATGGTCGCAATGTGGACGCCCGTTCAAGTATGTTGCAGGCCAGTACGATGGCCTGTAATGCCTTTTTGAATGCGCTTAATGCGATGCCGGTACATAACTGTGCCCATGCTTTCGGGGCGATGTTCCATATCCCCCATGGCGATGCTAATGCGGTGTTGCTGCCGATTGTGATGGAAGAACTGCGTGACTTCTATCTGCCCAATGCCGCACGGCTGGCGCAGTCATTGAACCTCAATGTTGCTGGCCAGAGTGCGGACGACCAGCTGGATGCCGTCATCACGCGCTTGCGCAATCTGCTGGCGGAAACCGGTCAGGCGGATACCTTTGCCCGTTTTGATATTCCAGCAGAATCAATGGAAAAGCTGGTGATGGCGGTCGCGTCGGACCCGGTTGGTCTGTTCTACCCGATTCCACCGGCGAAAATCGTGGCGATTGCCACCCGTGCCATGGGTTAAACGGTACGCAAGCACAAACAGATGGCGGCCCGGCCAGTGATGTGGCCGTCATCTCGCTCCATAACCACCACAACAAAAATAACAGGTGAGAACATGGATCAGGTCACAATGCATAATCACTACCTGCTGGCGATAACCGAAGCGGTTACGCGGGCCGGTGGACAGAATTCACAGCTGCTGAACCAGGCGGGGATAAGCCCCCGGTTACTGACTGAGCAGGTTCAACGGGTGCCGCTGGATGACTTTGTCAGTTACTGCCGGTTAGCCTGGGGCGCACTGGGGGATGAGCTGTTTGGCCTCAGTGGTCAGCCGTGCCATCCTGGTACCTTTGCTTTTCTGGCAGAGCAATGTCTGAGCTGCAGTACCTTACGCCAGGCGCTGGATAAGGCGGAACAGTTTTATCAGCTGTTTACGCAGTTGCGACTACAGCGTACTGAAGCAGATGGCACCGTACGGCTGGAAGTGATCCGCTTGCAGCCCGAGCTGGACCCGGACAAATTACTGGTCGATTTCCTGCTGACCACCTGGCATCGTTTTCTCAGCTGGCTGGCCGGGGCTCAGGTGGTGCTGACCCAGATTGAGTTTGATTTTTCCCCGCCGCCACATCTGCATGAATACAAGTATATGCTGCCCGCCAGCCACCGTTTTGATGGCCAGTGCAATGCGCTGTATTTCAGTGCGGAGTATCTGAATAAGCCGATCAACCGTGAGCGGGTGGAGCTGCAGGCCTTTCTGACCGATTTTCCGTTTAGTGTGCTGATCCCGCCTGAGATTGATGACAGCTTTGCGGCGAAGGTACGTTGCTGGGTAAAGCGCTACGCCGATTTTCCGGCCACATTGCCTTACTTTGATCAGGTGGCCAGTGGTCTGAATCTGACGTCTTCAACGTTGCGGCGCAAACTGAAAGCTGAAGGGACCTCTTATCAGCAGATTAAAGATCTGTTGCGCCGGGATCTGGCGATTGATCATATGCAGGCCAGTGCGCTGTCGATCAGCGAGATTGCCCATCGGGTGGGGTTTACCGAACCTGGGGCCTTTATTCGTGCCTTTAAGAACTGGACCGGGGTGACGCCAGGCTGCTATCGCAGTGCCAGCTGTTAGTGTGGCTATCGACAATCGTTTACCGGGACGCTCTGTGGCGCTGTTGCTGGATGGGTGCCAGCCCTTCCAGCTGAGGACAGCTGTCCCACGATATGAGTGCACCCAGGTTTGTCAATATACCCAGACGGGGCTTTTGTGGGACCGGTGTCTCACCGGGAATTGCTCAGGGTAAAGTGCCTGCTATCCGGGCCGTCCATAGCCCCTGTAATAATACAGTCTGTATAAAAGGCCAGTGATTAACAGCCGTTAAACACCGGCTTACGTTTCTCGCCAAACGCCGTCAGTGCTTCGCGGAAATCTTCGCTGAGCTGGCACTGGCGCTGCAGTGTTGCCTCTATACTGATGCTCTCTGCCAGGCTGTTGCCCTGGGCGGCGCGCAGGGCCTGTTTACCCAGCCTGAGGGAAAGCGGGGCACGGCTGGCCAGTTTACCGGCCCAGTGGCGGGCACGGCTGTGCAGTTCGGCGGCCGGTGCCACCTTATTACACAGGCCCAGGTGCAGACACTCCATGGCATCCAGTCGCTGCGCTTCGGCGATGATGGCAAAGGCGCGTTTGCTGCCCAGCTGGTTCACCAGCTGCCAGCTGCAGCCGCCATCGGGCACCAGGCTGATATCGCTGAAAGCGAAATACAGCTGGGCATCGTCGGCCATCACACACAGATCTGCCGCCAGCGCGATGGCGGCACCAATTCCGGCAGCGTTGCCGTTAACGACACTGATCACCGGCTTATCCATCTCGGCCAGCGCCAGCAGCAGCGGCTTACAGGTATCGTTGAGGAAGTCTTCGATATTTACGTTGAGCACGGCGGGTGTCAGCTCAGCCCCGGCACAGAAGTTTTTGCCGTTGGCATTGAGCACTAATACATTGACCTGAGGGTCTGTGGCGGCCATCTCGACCACATGGCGTAGCTGCTCGGCAAATTCTACGCTCAGGGCGTTAGCGTTGTGGACCCGGTTCAGGGTCAGGGTGGCGACACCGTCTTCAACAAGGTAAAGGATATCGGATGAGGCGGTCATAACAGCTCCAGACAGAGATCGAGAATGGGCTTTACTCTGCGTTGTCTGTGGATTGCAGACAATGACCGCATATTTCATATAAATAGGCCGGATCTATCAGTGTGCAGCGGGGCTGGTGTGTCAGTTGTGGTGCATAAATATGATCACTGCGGTCATTGTTACTAATGAGGGCGGAACCAGACAATGGAGGCATATATAGCTATCTGTCTGGAGTTGTCGATGTCGCCACTGGAATCACTGAAAGTACTGGATTTCTCAACCCTGCTGCCAGGCCCCTATGCCTCGATGATGCTGGCGGATCTGGGCGCGGATGTACTCAGGGTAGAAGCGCCGGGGCGGCCGGACCTGTGCCGGATGCTGCCGCCCTTTGTGGACGGCACCTCGGCAGCCCATGCCTATCTGAACCGTTCCAAACGCTCACTGGCGCTGGACCTTAAACAGCCGCAGGCGATTGCGATTGTGAAACAGCTGGTGGCGGACTATGACATTGTGCTGGAACAGTTTCGCCCCGGTGTAATGGACCGGCTGGGACTGGGCTATGAAGCCCTTAAAGCGATTAATCCGCAGCTGATTTATTGCTCGATCACCGGTTTCGGCCAGACCGGGCCGTATAAAGACCGCCCCGGTCATGACATTAATTACCTGGCCATTGCCGGGGTCAGCAGTTACACCGGCCGCAAGGGCGATGGCCCCTTGCCAATCGGGGTGCAGGTGGCGGATGTTGCCGGTGGTTCGTTACATGGAGTGGTGGGGATTCTCAGTGCGGTGATCCAGCGCCAGCTGACGGGCGAAGGTCAGCAGGTCGATATCAGTATGACCGATGCGGCGCTGGCGCTGAACGGCATGGCCGGTGCGGCCTGCGCCGCGGCAGGTCAGGTGCCGGGTGAGGAAACCGAGCTGCTCAACGGCGGTGCTTTCTATGATTACTATCGCACCCGTGATGGCCGCTATATGGCGCTGGGGGGGCTGGAACCGCAGTTCATCAAACAGCTGTGTCAGAGCCTTGGCTGCCCGGAAATGGTGTCGTTTGCCCAGAGCCCGGAGCCTGCTGATCAGCAGGTGGTGAAAAACCGCCTCAGTGCGTTGATTGTTGCCGAAGATTTTGAGCACTGGTGTGAAGTGTTTGCCATGGTCGACGCCTGTGTCGAGCCAGTATTAAAGCTGGACGAGGCCCTGCAGCACCCGCAGATGCAGGCCCGTGGTATGCAGGTGCAGGTACCGACCTCCGACGGCGGCAGTCAGGCTCAGCTGGCCCAGCCGATCAAGCTTTCTGCGAGTACACCGCAGTATGCGCATATCGGTCGTGAGCTGGGTCAGGACAGCGTCGATGTGCTGCAGCAGCTGGGCTACAGTGCTGCCGATATTGAACAGCTGCGTGAAACCGGCGTAACCCGCTAAACCCACCTCCCTTTCTCTTTGACGACACAGTACAATCGCGCACTTTGCCGAGTGCGGGATGCTGTGTTGTGGATGACTTCTCAACGGTTCTGAATAGTTTTTTGCTGGTGCTGGGTGCCGAGTTTGGTGATAAAAGCCAGCTGGTCTGTATGGCGCTGGCGGCACGTTATCGGGCGCTGCCTGTTGTGGCCGGTGCGGTCGCGGCGTTCGCTTTGCTTAATCTGCTGGCGGTGACGCTGGGTGCGGCCGCCGCTGCCTGGTTGCCCCAGTGGCTGGTGCTGGCCACGGTAATGCTGCTGTTTACGGTATTCGGGGTGCTGGCGCTACGCGGTGAAGCGGAAGACGACGAAGATGAGGGCGAAGCAAAGGTTGGCCACTATCTGGTCTGGTCGATTTTTGGCTTGATCTTTATGGCCGAACTGGGCGATAAAACGCAGCTTGCAATGGCCGGGCTGGGTGGTGTCAATGCCGCGCTGCCGGTCTGGCTGGGCGGTACGCTGGCGCTGGTCACCACAACGCTGCTGGGAGTCTGGGCTGGACGTATGTTACTCACCCGCTTGCCGGTGGCGCTGATCAATCGGGTTGGCGGTGCGCTGTTCCTCGGCTTTGCTGGCTGGGTCGGCTGGCAGCTGTATCTGCTGTTGTCATTGTCCTGAATATGGCTGCTGTGATTACTATCAAACGTTATTAAGGAAGGCAGAGGATGCTGGGCGGTTTACTGATTATTCTGAGCTGTCAGTTGCTGGGTGAAGGGCTGGTGCT
>JAIBDV010000263.1 GCA_024686055.1 Neptuniibacter sp. | reverse complement strand
GCGTGGCTTTCCAGCGCAATACGCGCTTCGCATAGCTCATTGAACTTCATCGCTGTCATTCGGGGCACCATCACCCGGCGGTTGCCCTGGATCTCCAGTGCATTTTCAGCCGCCAGCTGACGCAGCGCTTCACGCACTGGCATCGGGCTGACACCGAGAATTTCAGCCAGTCCACGGATGGTCAGCGCGCGCCCCGGCAGTATCTGCCCATTCATTACAGCCTGGCGCAGTGTCTGGTAAACCCACTGGGTGATGGTGGTTGACGCATCACGCTCGGTCAGTCTGATTTTAATGGGGGATCGCTTATCCATTGTCACCACAATTGTCTGGTTTGTTATTTGGGTATTCTAATAGCATCCGCCTGAGCGGTATATGCAGGATTTCATGAATGTTGCGTGTTGACCCTGTTGCATTTATGTGATCACATTAAAGCGAACTTTGTGATCACATTTGATCGATCATTCTGCGCTGACGAGCGCTGTTCTGGCACCGAAACGGGTGACCAGGGCACAAGGCAAGGCAGGGTGTGGGCCAGAATCCACACCCTTAAGACAATAACAATAAACAGTCTGTCCTGTGGCAGGCGGGCCCGGAGTGGCCTTGCCCGTACAGTGACGCCGAACGACCGATATTACCCACCGGGGACGCGGCAGGGGATATCACAGCCTGATGGAGAACGTACGATGAAATTTCGCAAATCCTGCCTGGTGGCCGCTATGGCCCTGTCTGCTTCAACTGCTGTTATGGCAAGTGAGCAGGTTGTTAACGTGTACAACTGGTCTGACTATATCGATCCCGCTGCGCTGGTGACGTTTGAGAAAGAGACGGGCATCAAAGTTAACTACGATGTGTACGACACCAACGAAGTGCTGGAAGCCAAGCTGCTGGCCGGCGGCAGTGGCTACGATGTGGTGATACCGACCGCCTCATTCCTGGAACGTCAGGTTAAATCAGGTGTGTATGCCGAGATCGACCGCAGTCAGCTGAGCAACTACGGCAATCTGGACACGGTGATGGCAAACAAGGTCAGCACCCACGACCCGGATAACAAGCACAATGTGCCATACACCTGGGGCACCATCGGACTGGGCTATAACATTGATATGGTCAAGGCCCGGCTGGGGGATGTGCCGGTTAATAGCTGGGATCTGATCTTCAAACCTGAAATTGCTGCCAAGCTGGAAGACTGTGGTATCGGCCTGCTGGACTCCTCGTCCGAAGTGATGGCCATCGCCCTCAACTATTTAGGCCTTGACCCGAACTCAGAGAAGAAGGCTGATCTGAAAAAAGCCACCGACCTTATCTCTGCTGCCCGCCCGCATTACAAATACTTCCACTCCAGCAAATACATCTCTGATCTGGCCAATGGCGATATCTGCGTCACCCTGGCCTATAACGGTGATGTCTTGCAGGCCCAGGGCACCGCGACCGAAGCAGGCCGGGGCGTGAACATCGCTTACACCGTGCCGAAAGAGGGCGCGCCAGTCTGGTTTGATCTGATGGCCATTCCAGCCGATGCCCCGCATAAAGCGGCTGCCTACAAGTTCATCAACTTTATCCTGCGCCCGGAGATTGCCGCCAGCATCTCTAACACCGTCTTTTTTGCGGTGCCCAACCAGGCAGCAAACGCACTGGTTGCCCCGGATGTACGCAACAATAAAGCAGTTTACCCTTCCGACGAAACCAAAGCTGTGCTGTACAGCCAGCAGGCCCATAGCGCGAAGTTTGACCGCAAACTGACCCGCGCCTGGACCAATATCAAAACCGGTCGTTAATCCCATGGCCCTGCGCTGGCTCACCGTATACGGCGGGGCCAGCCCATTCCCTGCTGTTATACCTGAGCGTTGTCAGCCAGTGGTTCGCCCCGGGCAGCTTCTGGCTGACTACGTTTTCTTTTTGAGCGTCTAATAAAAACAAGAGTGAGGTTGTTATGACTTCGACCCAACTGATTGAGCCTTGCGTTGCAGCCACCGTAGTAACGCCTTCTCCCACCGCTGACTCCGAAGCTCTGGCTGATAAATACGCGGGCCAGACGCCCTTTGTCAGTATTCAGAACGTTAGTAAAACCTTTGGTGATTTTACCGCCGTCGATAATGTCAGCCTGGATATCTACCAGAGCGAACTGTTCTGTCTGCTCGGCGGTTCCGGTTGCGGCAAAAGCACCCTGTTGCGGATGCTGGCCGGGTTTGAAGAACCCAGCCAGGGCAAAATCCTGATCGACGGCGTGGACATGACGGGCATCCCCCCCTGGGATCGGCCAGTCAATATGATGTTCCAGTCCTATGCACTGTTTCCCCATATGAACGTGGCAGACAACATTGCCTTTGGCCTCAAACGCGAGGGTGTGCCCCGTGATGAAGTGAAAGATCGGGTGGCAAAGATGCTCGAACTGGTGCAGCTCGGCCACCTGGGCAAACGTAAACCCGATCAATTGTCGGGCGGACAGCGCCAGCGTGTTGCGCTGGCACGGGCACTGATCAAACGCCCCAAGCTACTGTTGCTGGATGAGCCACTGGGCGCGCTGGACCGCAAGCTGCGCGAAGAGACTCAGTTTGAGCTGATTAATATCCAGGAGTCGCTGGGCGTCACTTTTGTGGTGGTAACCCATGATCAGGAAGAAGCGATGACCCTGGCCAGCCGGATCGGGGTGATGGATCAGGGCATTATCGTACAGACCGATGAACCCCATGATATGTACGAATTCCCCAGCAGCCGATTTGTCGCCGAGTTTATCGGTTCGGTCAATATCTTCGAAGGGATTGTGACCGAAGATGAGCGCGACAGTGTTCGCATCAATTCCCGTGAGGCTGGTTGCACGCTGGCAGTCAACCACGGTATCAGCTGTGCGCCACATCAGCATGTGCATGTGGCCCTGCGCCCGGAAAAGATTCGTATCAGCCACGCCCATCCAGATCAGCAGGAAAACTGCATCAGTGGGGTGATCGAAGAGATTGCTTATATGGGCAGCCTGAGTTCATTCCGGGTGAAGCTGGCCAGCGGTAAAGAAATACGGGTAACCCGGCCTAATACTGACCGCCGTATGGCTGAGCGTTTCACCTGGGAAGATAAGGTATTCCTGTTCTGGGATGAAGACAGCAGCGTGGTACTCACCTCATGACGGATCTGACTCACCCCCGGTTGCCCGACACCGATAAGGACAGCCCCGGCTGGCTGCGGCGTAAACTGCAGCCCCTGACTAAAACCCGCTGGGGTCGCTTTGCTGTCGTTGCGCTGCCACTGCTGTGGCTGGCAATCTTCTTCTTTGTACCCTTTATGGTGGTGTTTAAAATCTCGCTGGCCGAGACCGCCATCGCGATTCCGCCTTACACCAGTCTGCTGGACTGGGATGGCGAGGAGGGGCTGCTGTCCCTGAGCCTGAATCTGGGCAACTATCTCTTCCTGGTGGAAGACTCCTTCTATATTGATGCCTGGCTGAGCTCGATCAAAATTGCCGGTATTTCTACCTTTTTCACCCTGCTGGTCGCTTTTCCCATCGCCTGGCTGATCGCCCGCAGTCATGGCTCCCGACGCGGTTTACTGCTGGCGCTGGTGATCCTGCCATTCTGGACCTCGTTCCTGTTACGGGTGTATGCCTGGATGGGCTTCCTGAAAAAGAACGGTATCGTTAACGAGTTCCTGCTCTCCATAGGGGTGATCGATCAGCCGCTGATCATGCTGCAGACTGATTTTGCCGTGTACCTGGGCATTGTTTATACCTACCTGCCATTTATGGTGCTGCCGCTTTATACCGCGCTGGAAAAACTGGATATGACACTGTTTGAAGCCGCTGAAGATCTGGGCTGTCGGCCGATACAGAGTTTCTTCCTCATTACGCTGCCACTGGCCGTTCCCGGCATTGTGGCGGGCTGTGTGCTGGTATTTATCCCTGCGGTCGGCGAGTTCGTGATCCCATCGCTGCTCGGTGGCTCGGATACCCTGATGATTGGCCGGGTACTCTGGGATGAGTTCTTCCTCAATCGAGACTGGCCAATGGCCTCGGCGGTGGCGATTGTGATGCTGATTGTGATTGTGCTGCCGGTGATGTTTATCCGTAACGGCAAAAACAACGGGGAGGGGGTGTCATGAAGCGCAACGGTTACTTTCTGAAAATTACCGCAGGGCTGGGCTTTCTCTTTCTCTATGCGCCGATTATTGCCCTGATCGTCTACAGCTTTAACCGCTCCAAACTGGTGACGGTGTGGGGTGGCTGGTCGCTGAAGTGGTATAGCGAGCTGTTCAAAAACGCCCAGATTATCGATGCCGCGCTGCTGAGCCTGAAAATCGCCCTGATCAGTGCCACCGTCGCCGTGGTGCTGGGCACCATGGCCGGGATGGCGCTCAGTCGCTTTGGTGCGTTTCGTGGGCGGATGTGGATGTCCGGCTTTATCACTGCACCGCTGGTGATGCCCGAGGTGATTACCGGCCTGTCACTGCTGTTGCTGTTTGTGGCACTGGAGGCCACATTCGGCTGGCCCGCCGGACGCGGCTCTACCACCATTATTATCGCCCACAGTACCTTCTGTATGGCCTACGTGGCGGTGATTGTGCAGTCCCGGCTGTCGTCGATGGATGAAACCCTGGAAGAGGCCGCAATGGATCTGGGGGCAAAACCCTCATCACTGTTCTTCCTGGTCACGCTGCCCCTGATTACCCCGGCGCTAATCTCCGGCTGGTTGCTGTCGTTTACCCTGTCACTGGATGATCTGGTGATCGCCAGCTTTGTGTCCGGGCCGGGTAACAGCACTTTGCCAATGGTGATTTTCTCCAAAGTCAGACTGGGCGTCACACCGGAGGTCAATGCACTGGCCACCATTATGATCGCCATTGTGGCGCTGGGTGTGGTGGTTGCCATGCTGCAGCTGCGGCGTAAGGACCGGATCAGCAGCTGATCCAGACGCGCTATTTAACCAGGCTGCCCTGCGGGGCGGCCTTTTCTCGTTCAGGCCCTG
>JAIBDV010000260.1 GCA_024686055.1 Neptuniibacter sp. | reverse complement strand
GGAACAGGCCGTACTGGCGACATCAAAGGAAATGGGCGAACGGTGCAAAGGGTCGTGAGTCCGCTGACCTGACCGTCAGCTTAAAACCCCGTCAACGGCTGTAGCAAGCTGGCGATCAGGCTGCGATAACGCAGCGGCGCATCGGTCGCCACCAGGCAGATACAGGGGCCTGGCTCCTCAGTGATCGGCTGATGCTCCAGTTCTGGTGCAGCATCGGACAGATCACCGGCCCTAAAGCGACCCTGCTCATCCCGATAAGTCCCTTGCAGAATCAGAGTCAGCTCACTGCCCTGGTGGCTGTGCCGGGGAATGCTGATGCCCGGTGCAATCTTCAGCAGTCGTAGTCCGCCGTCAGACGTCGCGAGCCGGATCTGCTGAATACCCGGGGCCAGCCAGCGCCATGGCAGGTCAGTGTCACCCTGTGCCAGCAACTGTTGCAACGGGGCGGGGAGCGGTTGCTGGCGCTGCGTCGGGTCGTTCAGTTCGGGTGACGGCACGCAGATCAGGTCCGGGCGCGGGTTACACAACAGCTGAGGCTCTGCCTCCAGCTGGCCCAGCTCCCCAGCCCAGCTGTGGACTGTAACCGGTTCGATCGCCTCCAGTAATAACCCGCCCAGCTGCTCAGCTTCGGCGACGCCTGCCCGGCAATGTTCGCACTCACGCAGGTGGCAAGCCAGCAGGATATCGAAGGACTCCGGCAATACACCTGCTGCGTAGCTGAGCAGGGTGGCCTCGTCTGGATGGTGGTTATGAGACATCGTCAGGGCCTTAGTGCTGTGCATAACTTCTGAAACGCCAATCGCAGGCTGGATTTTACGCTGCCCAGCGGCATGTCCATATCGTTGGCGATCTCCTGATGACTTTTCCCCTCGAAGTAGGATTTGTAGATCACCTGGGCCTGTTGCTGTGGCAGCTGGCGGATCGCCTGGCGTACCCGTGCGGCATCGGCCGTATGCTCCGCAAACCAGGTATGCTCTTCGGTCAGTAAGCCACGCCCCCGTGACTGGACCTGCCGCCGACGCAGCTGGTCGATATACAGATTACGAGCGATACGAAACAGCCAGGTGCTGGCGGCGGCTTTGCTGGCGTCGTATTGCGCTGCCTTGCGCCAGACGATGAGCATGGTTTCCTGGGCAAGCTCTTCTGCCAGGGTGCTATCACGGGTGACCCCCAGCAGCCAGGATTGCAACCGTGGGAAAAAATGGTCATAAAAGCGCAGATATAACACCCGATCCCTGGTGCGGCCTACCTGCGCCAGGCAACGGCTCCAATGCTCTATCTCGGTGTGCTTGTCAGTATTGTTAGCCATCGAGGACTGCTCACCATGCCACTGTGTACGGGGTCTGGTTAAGGGTAGATCAGTTCTCTGGGCAAGGCAGCAAGAAGTAATGGTTCAATCCGGCAACGTGCCTGTAAAAAAGCCACTGCAGGGCTGCAGTGGCACATGATTCTTGCATTGAAGGTCTGAACGCGGGATCAGAAACGATATATATACGCCAGAACGGCATAGGGACTGTTACTACGCTCAACAATTGAGCTGTCTTTGATTTCATCACTGAAGGTGTCTACCCCTGCCCCCAGCATCAGACTTTGTTGCTCATCGATCAGGTACATAGCGTCCACACCGAGATTCAAAACAGCGCCACTATCTGCAATGTAAGCGGCGCGCTCTGATGTTGCTTCGCTGTTACGCACACCAAAGTAATAATTGTTGAGATCTTTACTGCGATAACTCAACTGAGCACTGGGACTCAGCACCCACTGCGAATTCAGCTGATAGCTGGTTTCCCAGCCCAGGCTGACTTCATAACCATCATGCGTGCTACTAACATCACCCAGCGCGGTCACGGAGAGCGTTCCCAGGTCGGTGTACATCTCGGCCCGCGCGCCCAGCTCGAAGGCCCCATCACGCTCTTCCATACCCGCCAGCTGACGGCTGTCGGATGCATCGTAGCCCTCACCCCGATAATGACCGAGCACTGTCAGGCTGGCCAGCTTCGAGCTCAGTACCTCATAACCCGCTGCGTTGCCCTCAAATGAAAAACGCCCCTTCTCAATCGATAGCAGTGGAAACAGGTCCGTTTCAGTGCCAACCCCCACGTACGGGCTGCGCTCAGTCGCCACACCCGCCCCGAGGGAAAACTGCCATTCCTCTGACGCCTGAGCTGCTGTCGTTATTAGCAGCCCGGCCACCATCACACCGCCAAGGGCATATTTCATAAGTACACTCCATCAGAAAGATCAGAACAGGAGCTGCACTGTATAAAGCACCGGGTTAACAGCGCGTAACGAAAGGACGGTGGGGAAAGGAATTATGCGGGGCATACAGCAAAACAGATGATCATACCTACCGGTATCCGGATGACGGTACCGGCAGGTTGTAGCGCTGCGTTTATGCGTTGATCGCCAGCAGCTCGACATCAAAGATCAGCGTTGAGCCCGGGGTGATGATACCTGCCGTGCCCTGGCCATAAGCCAGTTCGCTGGGGATAAACAGTCGGCGCTTTTCGCCAATAACCATCAACTGAACACCTTCCGTCCAGCCATGAATCACCTGGTTGAGGCCGAAGCTGATCGGCTCACCCCGTTCGACGGAGCTGTCGAACACCCGACCATCAATCAGGGTGCCATGGTAGTGTACTTTGACCTTGTCGGTTTCAACCGGGTGCGTATCCCCTTCGCCCGACTGCAGTATTTTATACTGCAGCCCTGAGTCAGTGGTGACCACATCCGGGTCCTCGGCATTTTTCAGCAGGAACGCGCGCCCTGCATCCATATTTTCTGCAGCCTGCTGCTTGTTCTTCGCACCACGCTTAAACAGCAGTAATGCACCAATCGCTACCAGCCCAAGCAGGATCACCTCAGCCATACTATCTCCATATCATTCAGTCATAAGCAACGAGTGATGACTGTATAGGGGAAGTACCCCATACTCAACCAGCATGGCGTTTTCAGGCCACTGCTGGTGATTATTTAAGCCCAAGACGGCGCATGCTTCGAATCAGATTGCTACGATCCAGCCCCAGCCCTCTGGCGGCGGCCGCAATGTTGCCATCGGCCTGCTGCAGACGGCTGTCAATCAGCTGACGCTGAAACTGATCAGTAGCACAGCGCAGGTCGGGGGCCTCCAGCAGCTCAGCACTAAACTCTTCTTCTGCCGGGCTGTCGCTGTCATCGCGCAGCGCCAGATGGTTCACTTCCAGAGTAATCACCCGCTGATCCCTGCCCTGTTCATGACTGGCTTTGAGCGCAGCCCGGCTGAGCAGATGCTCCAGCTCCCGCACATTGCCCGGCCAGCGATACAGACTCAGCCGCCGGATCGCTTCGGGGGCCAGCCGTAGCCGCTGTACACCCAGCCGCTGCTGGTTGCGCTCCAGAAAAAATCCCGCCAGCAAGATCACATCATTACCCCGCTCACGCAGGGGTGGCACCGGTAGTGGGTACACACTCAGCCGATGGTAGAGGTCAGCCCGAAAACGCCCGGCCCGCACCTCCTGCTGCAGATCACGGTTGGTGGCGGCGATCAGCCGGACATCTACCGATATCAGCTGATCACTGCCCACCCGCTGTACTTCACCACTTTGCAGGGCCCGCAGTAATTTAGCCTGAGCGCTGAGCGGCAGCTCGCCCACTTCATCCAGAAACAGGGTGCCCCCATCCGCCAGTTCAAACCGGCCACTGCGATCGGCTACCGCACCAGAGAACGCCCCTTTTACATGGCCAAACAGCTCGCTCTCAATGATATTCTCCGGCAAAGCGGCACAGTTGATATGCACAAGCGCTTCATGGTGACGGGGCGAAAGCCGATGAATTTTACGTGCCACCAGCTCTTTGCCGACCCCCGTTTCACCGGTGATCAGTACCGACAGCGATGACGGTGCAACGGTGGCGATCTCTTCCTGTAAGGCTTCCAAAGCAGGGCTTTGTCCCACCAGCGCCTGACACTGCTCAGCTTCCAGTAACACCTGCACCACCTGCTGCTGATGTTCGGCTTCTGCCTGTAGCTGGGCAATGTGCTGGCTGGCATTGATCGCGGCCGCCACTGCAGCCATACAGGCGCGAATCTCGGTCGGGCTGAGCACATCAAACGCCCCGGCCTGCATCGCATCCAGTGTCAGCACCCCCCAGGGCTCACCACCAATGCGGATACAGCTGCCCATGCAGTCATGTACATGCAGCTGCTGGCTATTGGCGACCAGGCCGTCGTAGGGGTCTGGCAGCTCAGAGTCTGCTTCAAAACGGACCGGCTGCGGGCTTTGCAGAATGCGACGTAAGCGCGGGTGCAGGGCAATTTCAAACCGTCGCGCCATCGCCTGCTCACTCAGACCTTGCACAGCCAGGGGAATTAACGCGTCACCCTGCAAACGCAGCAACGCAATCGCATCACAGGGGATAGCACGGCCAATGGCTTCAATCAGCCGCTGATAGCGCTGTTGCGGGTTCAGCTGGCGATTCAGATCTTCAACGATGTCGATAAAAGGTAAAATATTCATGCAGTCATTTTAACCGCAAAGCAGTCAGAATGACAGCTCAACAATGAGGTCTAAATAACCTTTATTGCAACCACCTACACAATAAATCCTTTTAAAATCAACATATTGAAACTTGGCACAAAACTTGATTACTTATTCCAGTAAGGGCGACAACAGCCCAGCCAACCCAACACGACTCCCGCCCACGGGAGCACACTACGAGTAGTCACTATGCTGGATCAGAACACCGTCGAGATTATCAAAGCGACCATCCCCGCCGTACAACCGCGCGCCGATGAAATTACCGCCTGCTTCTACCCGCTGATGTTTGCACAGTACCCGGAGGTTATCCCTTACTTCAACCAGACCCACCAGGCGAAAGGCGCACAGCCAAAAGCACTGGCTAATGCCGTGGTGGCCTACGCGGCCAACATCGATAGCCTGGGCAACCTGAGCGACGCCGTTACCCGCATCGTGCAGAAGCACTGCGCCCTGGGCATCCTGCCGGAGCAGTACGCCATTGTCGGCAG
>JAIBDV010000261.1 GCA_024686055.1 Neptuniibacter sp. | reverse complement strand
GATTTCAGAAACCGTATTTCTGGCGGCACTGGTAGCCATCTGGCTATTCCTGGCCCGCTAACAGCCTGTAATTAAAACAGGCGCGGCAAGCTAATCGACGGGAGTAATGCTGCCAGGCATCGCGGCTGATGCTGCTTACTCCCGAGTTAAACAGATAGAACCCAGGGGCTGTTATGACAGCCCCTGGGTTCTATCTGTGCCGTCAAGCGACAGCCACATAATGACACCGGCTACACAACCCCCGAGCTGCGCGAGTTCTGCTGCAAGCCACCACCACCCTCTTCACTAACGACCCCGGGTTGGAACAAAACTTGCTAATCACTCGATTAATGCCCAGGAAACGGCAATAGCAGACCGCATAATCAAGGAGTAGCCATGCAACTGACAATTGACGAACGTAGCGCACTGACAAAACGCACGACACTCAACCACAACCAGTTACAACAGCGTGCAGAAAACGGGGGCTTTACAGCCTCGCTGGATGAGCTGGCGCGTGCAGATGCCGCTGGAGCACAAAAAGTAGGCGAAGACTGGTGGCTGGCCAAATTAATGGCTCCGGTGGTCAATCAGGTTCCACCTGCAGAAGAATACGACCTGGCCAAAGCTGAGAATGAAGCACGCCAAACACTGAAGATGCGCCCCAATAGCGACACAATGATGACGCAGTACTACGAAGAAATTTTCAACGAACTCTGGGCAGCCGCATACGATAACTTGCTGAAAGAAAGTCCAGAACCGACACCGATGCAAGTCGCGGCACTGCGTGAACAGGTTGAAGCCCAGGCAACCATCATGGCACAGGCAAAAGTCGATCAGGTTGTTGCCAACTGGGAAGCTGGCATTCACAGCGACCTTGACGAACTGACTGAAGACAGTGATGCTCTGGAACAATTTGAAGCACAGTTCGAGGCCTCGAAAAGGAGTGCCGATAGCACCGACGAAGACGATGCTAAAGAGACAGAAGCTGAAAACCCCTTCCACCATACCCAGCGCCTGCTGGAAGAAATCCAGCAGTCCGTAACGGACAAAGTTGAGTGGCAACACACTCAGACCATACTGACCCCAACCTCCGGATAACATCAGCCACCCCGCCGGGGCAGTGCTCACTCAGCTCAACAACTGCCTGGCCCGCCCCACGCATCAATAACGACAATACCCTGCCCCCGGTGTCGACAAGCAGCCACACACTGGAACCACCGCCCGAAAACGTCTGGCGCTAGCCTCATACAAGTCGCCTTCTTTATAGTCTCACTCTGGCTTAATTCCGGTTATTCAGGAGTCTTTGATGACCACACTCAGCACGCCCGCGCAATCCATCGAACAGCAGTGGCTGACCCCAAGCCCGCACTGGGGCACGGGCATTGACCCACGCAGCAGTGAAAACGGCCTGTTTACACTGTTCTACGCCAGTCTGGAGCGCGCCTCGCACTACGGCTGGCTCAACGCCGGGCGCACGCTGATTGATAAAACCTATCTGAGTATTCTGTGCCAGGCACGTCAGTTAAGCATGCAGGGTATCCAGCCAACCGAACTGGCCAATCGGCTGGATCAGTTTATTCGCCGCGAGCTGGTGCCGCGCTGGCATGAGCTGGACGAGCTGAGCCATGAAGCACGCCACCAGCTGGCGCTGGAACTGCTTGAGCAGGCCAACAACATTCTGTTCGCAGGCCATACTGCCGGGCACAGCACCAGCAGCCAGATTATGTTCTACCTCTGCCCACAGCTGCCTTTCTTCCCACTGCCAGCCGAAGCAGACATACCCTACCCGGCGTGGCACAGTCAGTGTCGCAGCCAGCTTGCACAACTGCTGCCCCAGTTGACAACAGCCCCCGGCACAGCGGCCTATGGCGATAGCAAAGCACAGGCATTTACCCGTAAGCGCCTGCAGCAGGGAGACTGGTGGCAACGCTGGCTGTTTATGCAGCGCACCTGACCCTTCACAGCTCTGATCAGACCTCTTACTGATCAGAGCCACCGACCTTCCAGGCAACCACCTGGTTATTCAGCATCATCGGGGCATAGAGCGTATCCCCGGCCCCCCCTATATCCGCAAGTCCGGCAGGCAGGCTTAAAGACTTCACCCGCTGCTGGCCATGTAACGCAAACAGGTCACCACTGATCCAGTCACTCACATAGAGCGTGTCTTTAACTGCCACTACCCCATCAAGATTGCCCAGTTGATAACCGGCTGGCAACGCTGTGATTGCCTGAGTGCGAATATCCATCTGATACAGGCTGCCTGGCGTCCCGGTGGTAAAATCAGGGTTTAATGGATAACCCCAGCCCGCCACCAGCAACTTGCCCTTATGCCACAGCAGGCCATTAGGGTGAGGCAATTGATCAGAGCTGAACCAGCGCGCCATACGACCATCGCTGATCCGATACAGCCCGCCACCGAGCAGATCGGAAACATAGAGCGTGCCATCAGGTGCCGCACCGATATCATTCAGCATGGTGGCATCAGGAGCCTGTAGCTGGCCAATCACCGCCCCTGTCTGCAGGTCGATAATATGAACCTGCTGCATATCCGCAACATATAACCGCTGCCCCACAATGGTCATGCCCTTGGGCGCATCCAGCCCCGTCACCCAGAACTGCTCCTGCATTTTGCCTTCCCGGCTCACCCGGCTGATGTACCCCTTGCCATTAAGCTCCAGTGGCTTGCCATTGATATTACTGATGTACAGATGATTGCTGGCCGGGTCGGCCACCACAGACTCAGGCTGGTGCAGCCCTTCCAGGGTCCAGAGTTTTTGCGCAGGTTCACCAGAGGCGTTTGCACTCGCCAGTGCCATAGCTGCTAACAACGCCACCATCGGTGCGCCGTGTTTCATGCTTTGTTTTACGCCATTCAGATCAAAGAGGGACATATCGAATTCCTTTTGTTAAGTCCGGCTAAGAATAATAATATGATCCTTACACTCAACATTTTTAGATTCAGGCATCAAAAATTGATACCTGAGCCCGATGAAAGGATTACCGTATGGAAGGTCAGCGCCAGCGCTCCAGCCTGTTTGCCGCTTTAAAGCAGGTACTAAAAGCCCAGGGGATTCAATACAAACACCTGGCAGTGATGATGGGCCTGTCTGAGCCTACCGTAAAACGCATGTTCCAGGAGCAGGACTGCAAACTAAGCCGCCTGATCGAAATCTGCGACCATATCGGCCTCAGCATGAGCGAGCTGGTAGAGCTTGACCCCTCAGCAGTCGCCGATATCTCTCAGTTACCGCTGGAGACAGAAGCCCAGCTGGCAGAAAACCCAGGGCTGATATCATTCTTCATGCTGCTGATAAGCCACTTCAGTGTGGCCGAGATCACCCAGCACAATCAGCTGGATGACAGTGATGCCTACCGTTACCTGCGCCAGCTGGAAAAACTGTCCCTGATCCGGCTGGGGCCTGAAAACCAGGTTCATTTCCTGATCGCCAGGCCCATTCGCTGGCGCCTGGATGGACCGCTGCACAAGATCCTGGTTGAAGTTAACAAAGGCTTCATCCATGAAGTAATAAACAACCACATAAGCACCGGTACCCCGTTCTATTCGACCAGCCGCCAGCTCAGCCAGCAGAGCATTGAACGGCTTACCGCCGAGGTCGACGCCCTCTACCTCAGCTTTCAGAAACAGGCCGCGCTGGACCAGCTTCACTACGCCAGAACGCAGCTGACCCCATTCAAACTGGTCACCGCCATGGCCCCCTTCAACCTGCGTAAGTATTTCTCTGTGCCCAGGTTTACCGAACCCTCAGGCAAGGCTTGAATTACACAACCCCGAGCATCAGTACAGCGGTATGCTCTGATTACAGATAACCTAGTCAGAGCGGACCTAGGCATAGTTTAATTAGACCAAAGTCTATAATTCTTTCCTGAAAGCCCGTACAATTTCCCCTGTTATGTTGCACTGCAGCGGCATAACAAAACCAGCCTATAAAAATAGCCATAACCTGGTTTCGGACGAACGAGTGAGACTCTGAACAGGACGGTCTTTTGACACGCCCCGGTAACTGGCGTGCGTAGCTACACATCCCCCTGTAACGACTCCCCTTGATACTGCGTGTTTTGCCTCCCTACCCCCATGGGAGTGCCTGGCGTTCGTCCGCCTGAAGGATCACCAGACTTGCACGGAATGCAGCGACGTTAGCCTGGGGCGAAAAATCGACGCCCCGCAACAAGTAAGGTTATGCACCCCCATGTCCACACCTCTGGTACTGGTACTCAATTGCGGTAGTTCGTCCATTAAATTTGCCATCATCAACCCACAAAGCGGCGATGAGATCCTCACTGGCATGGCCGAGCGCCTGTTCAGCAGCGATGCGCAGCTGATCTTCAAACACAACGGCGACAAAACCGTGATGGCTAAGCCTGACGCGGGCCACAGTGCGGCCCTGCACAGCGTGGTTGAATTTATTCAGCAGCAGCCCGGCCTTGCTGAACAGATCAAGGCCGTTGGCCATCGCGTAGTGCATGGCGGTGAGCACTTCCGTGGCTCGGTACTGATCACCGACGAGGTCATGCGCTATATTGATGACTGCAACCACCTGGCCCCGCTACACAACCCGGCCAACCTGTCTGGCATCGATATCGCCCGCAAGGTATTCCCACAGCTGCCACACACCGCAGTGTTCGATACCGCGTTCCATCAGTCCATGCCTGCCAAAGCCTTTATCTATCCGCTGCCTTACGAGCTGTATATCCACCATGGAGTGCGCCGTTATGGCTTCCACGGCACCAGCTACCGCTATGTGTCCGAACAGGCCGCCCAGGATCTGAACCTGCCACTGGACAACAGCGCCATGGTGATCGCTCACCTGGGTAACGGTGCCAGCGTGACAGCGGTGCTTGATGGCAAAAGCGTGGAAACCTCCATGGGCATGACCCCCAACGAAGGCATCGTCCATGGCACCCGTTCCGGCAGTATCGACCCGAGTATCCATGAATATCTGGCCGACCGGCTGGAACTGAGTAT
>JAIBDV010000015.1 GCA_024686055.1 Neptuniibacter sp. | reverse complement strand
ACTACTGTGGCTGGGCCGCCAGCTCAGGGAGGAAAAAATACAACGCAAGCAGGCCGAACAGAAATTGCGCCACCTTTCCGCCCATGACCCACTCACCCAGCTACCGAACCGGGCTGCACTGATTGAACAATTAACAATCCTGCTCAAACTGGCCCACAGGCATCACAGTACGCCCGCTCTGCTTTACCTCGATATAGATGGCTTTAAATCAATCAATGAAAAAATGGGCCAAGCTCATGGTGATGACCTGCTAATCAGGTTCGCCAACCGTATTCGTAGCACCCTGCGCGAAAGTGATATTTTTGGCCGGTTAGGAAGCGATCAATTCTTACTGATCGTAGATGAGTCAACGGAAGAAGGCAGCAGCCATCTGGCGATGAAAATGATGGCCCAGCTTAACAAGCCTTTCACTATTTCAGGTAAGGAAATAAAAATCAGCGCAAGTATCGGCATTGCGCGCTATACCGACTGCGGTGAGAGTGCCGACGAACTGATTCGTCGTGCCGACAAGGCAATGTTTAAAGTCAAAAAAAGCTTTAAAGCAGGATTTATTATGGCCCACCCGCCTGCCGGCTTATCAAAAGGAGCTGCTCAGCCCTGATCAAAAACTTCTCTTCTGACAGCTCAGGCGGCTATGGGTTGTTTCAGAGGAATATGACGTTTACTTGAATTCCCCCGATGCTGCACGGATAATCGCTCAGGATTACACAAAATCAAGACTGTAAACGGTCTTACCAATTGGGCAGATTGGTGCGCTCGCTCACCCACTCCAGAGCGTGATTTTGCGATCACAAAAAAATAATCCGAAGGTATCACCTACATGAAAAAGCTTATCAAATCCGCCGTGGCGGCTGTAGCACTGCTGGGTGCAAGTGCATCCATGAACATCGCAACCGCAAGCGAGTCGGTACTCAACGATGTCCTTAAACGTGGCGAGTTGCAGGTCTGCTTTGACGCTGGCTACATCCCGTTCGAAATGAAATCCAAAAAAGGCGATTTTATCGGCTTTGATGTGGACTTGGGTAAAATGATGTCCAAAGCGATGGGCGTCAAGTTCACACCGGTTAACACAGCATGGGACGGTATCATCCCAGCACTGTTGACAAAGAAGTGTGATGTCATCATGGGCGGTATGACCATCACAGCACAGCGTAATCTGCAGGTTAACTTTGCTGACCCTTACGTTGTGATCGGCCAGACCATCCTGCTGCGCCCGGGTCTGGAAGGTAAGATCAACAGCTACAAGGATCTGAATGACCCACAGTACAAAGTGGCAACCAAACTGGGTACCACTGGCGAACAGGCTGTTAAGCGCCTGATCAAGAAAGCTGAGATCAACCTGTTTGAAACGCAGTCTGATGCAGTACTGGAAGTCGCCAACGGCAAAGCTGACGCCTTCGTTTACGACCTGCCATTCAATGCGCTGTATGAAGCACAGAATAAAGGCCAGGTTGCTCATATCGAAAAGCCATTCACCTACGAGCCACTGGGCTGGGCGGTACGTAAAGGGGATCCAGACTTCCTGAATTTCCTTAATAACTACCTGCGTCAGATCAAGGGCGATGGTAGCTACGACCGCATTTACAACAAATGGTTTAAATCTGACGGCTGGCTGAAACAGGTTCAGTAATACCCCGACCGTTGCAAGACTGACTACAGTTCGGGGCGACCTGGGCTGTAGTTTTTTATTTCCCCCCCCAGACATTTAACCCAGGGCCCACCTATCCATGCATGCGAAGCAGAAAACCTGGCTATGGAATGCTGTGTTTATTGGCATTGTGTTTGCGCTAAGCTACAGCGTTTACTTTGCCAGCCAGAAAATCGAGTACAACTGGCGCTGGGAGCGCGTTGTACCTTACATTATTAATACAGATGCTCAGGAAATTACCGCACCCGGCGATGGTACGGTCGAAATCGACGAACGCAACCACCAGCTGACCTTAGTGGTAGACGGCGAAACGACCCCCTTTGTGGTGAAAGAGTACACCGAGCTGCAGGTCAGCGATGGTGATCTGATTTTCGAAGGCGATACCCTTGCCACACTGGAGCAGTGGCAGATTGGCCCGCTGATTGACGGCCTGATTGTTACCATCGAGATCTCGATTTACTCGCTGGTAATTGCCCTGGTGCTCGGCCTGGTGATTGGCCTGATGCGTATCAGCGCCAATCCAATGCTGCGCAATATGGCAATTCTCTATATCGAAGTCATTCGCGGCACCCCGCTGCTGGTACAGATTTTCATCATGTACTTCTTTATCGGTACAGTGATGGATCTGGAACGCTTCACCGCCGGTGTGATCGCTTTATCCGTCTTTACCGGTGCCTATGTCGCTGAGATTATTCGTTCCGGTATCCAGTCGATTCCCGTTGGCCAGATGGAAGCCGCTCGCTCGCTGGGCATGAGCTACCCCAAGGCGATGACCTTTATCATCCTGCCGCAGGCGTTCAAACGGACATTGCCACCCATGGCGGGCCAGTTTATCAACCTGATCAAAGACTCCTCTCTGGTCTCCGTTATTTCTATTACGGATCTGACCAAAGCTGGCCGCGAAGTCGTCAGTGGCAGTTTTGCACCGTTTGAGGTCTGGTTTACCGTTGCCCTGCTTTATCGGGTACTGACCAGTACACTTTCCTGGGCAATTCAACGTTTGGAAAAGAGGCTCTCCGCCAGTGACTGATACAGCTGATAACATCATCGTCACCATCGATGTCGAGAAGTATTACAACAATGGCGCGCTGCATGCCCTGAAAACGGTCAACACCACCGTGAAACGTGGCGAGGTTGTGGTAATTGTTGGCCCTTCCGGCTCCGGTAAATCAACGCTCCTGCGTACCCTGAACCAGCTGGAAACCATCGAAAGCGGCACCATCATCGTTGACGGCGTCGACATGTATGACCGCAGTACCAATATCAACAAACTGCGCGAAAATGTTGGCATGGTGTTCCAGGGCTTTAACCTGTTCCCACACAAAACAGCGCTGGAAAATGTAATGCTGGCCCCGCTGAAAGTGGCAAAACGCCCATTGGCCGAGGTTACCGAGCATGCCCGTGAACTGATGTATAAAGTCGGCCTGGCAGACCGGATGGAAAACTATCCATCCCAGCTGTCTGGCGGGCAGATGCAGCGCGTCGCCATCGCCCGTGCACTGGCTATGCGTCCAGATATCATGCTGTTTGATGAACCAACATCCGCACTGGACCCGGAGATGGTCGGCGAAGTTCTGGATGTGATGAAGAGCCTGGCCGCAGAAGGTATGACCATGGTTGTGGTAACCCATGAGATGGGCTTTGCCCGCGAGGTTGCTGACCGGGTGCTGTTTATGGAAGAAGGCGCACTGCTGGTTGACGCCAGCCCGGATGTCTTTTTTGACACCCCGCCTCATGCCCGCCTGAAGCAGTTCCTTTCTAAAATTCTGTAAGCTGATCCCAGCATAACAGTTGCGCCGACCACCCTGGTCGGCGTTTAACTCATCATGGCTCACCAACCAATATATGTTCAGCCACCGAGCATCTCCACGGCCATTTCGACCAATTGACATGGACCCCAGGTTTTTTACTTGTTAGCGTAATAGCCAGCGCAGAGTGGCAATACTGCTTCCTGTATTGAGTATTTATCTGTAAATGGATTTACACATGACTACGTTAAGAAACCAGCTGCTATTCATCAGTACATTTACCTTGATTAGCCTGACAACACCCAGCTATGGCGCGAACAGCCACTGGGGTTATCACGGTGAGAAAGGGCCTGAACACTGGCCAGCATTAAACGCGGCGTACCAGCAATGTCTGGGTAAGAACCAGTCTCCTATTGATATCCGTAATACCGTGTCTACCACTCTGCCAGAACTACAGATTAACTATCAGTCCGGCTCGAAAAGACTGACCAACAATGGCTACACCCTGCAAGCGGACTTCAAGCCCGGCAGCTATATCAATGTCGACCAACAACGTTTTAACCTGCTCCAGCTTCACATCCACCTACCCAGTGAAAACCTGGTTCGGGGCCAGCGCTTTGCGCTGGAAATCCACATGGTACATGCCAGCGACAATGGCGAGCTGGCGGTGCTCGGCCTGTTGTTCAAACATGGCAAACCACACGCTGGGCTGGACGCCGCGTTTTCCAGTCTGCCAACAAAGAAAGGGGAAAGCATCCCTCTGACGGGCCTGTCTGCACAATCGTTACTACCCAGGAACACCGCCTACTACCGCTTTAACGGTTCACTGACCACGCCTCCCTGCACTGAAGGGGTGCGCTGGCTGGTATTCAAGGAGGTGGGAGAAGCTAGCCCTGAGCAACTAAAGGCCCTCAAGGCACTGATCCCCCGCAGCAATGCTCGCCCCGTTCAGCCTGCCAACGCTCGACTGATTGCCGAATAACCTCTGGTAACCGCTGCCCTGAGACACAAGGCACAGCGGTTACCTTCACGGTGCACTTAGTGCTGGCTAGCCGACAGCGTGAGTGAAACCGAATCGGCAAACCTCAGCGCATGGGGCTTATCCACCGTTACACTGGCACGGGTCACCATTGCCGAACTCATAGCAATGTCTAGCAGGTCTGCCGCGAGCTTTTCCAGCAGGCGGAAACGGCCCTGCTCTACATGGTCAATCATCTGCTTGGTGATCACTTTATAATCCAGCGCACGCGTTTCTTCATCGGTATCACAGGCCCCGACTGCACCATAGGCAATGACAACATTAATCACCACATCCTGCTTCTTTTCCAGCTCATCAGGATTAAAACCAATGTAGGTGCGAAGCCTCAGGTTTTGAATATTAATTACTGCATCATCAAGTCTCATACCGGTCTCTCCTGACATAATTCCATGTATATTTCAAGCCCTCTGTCACCACAACAGCCGAACCCATACTTTTAATTTACATATTTCACTGACAGCCACCGCTTGAACACTGCGGTTAAAAGCACCCAATAATTCATTCAAATTAATTTTGAAATAAAGATCATTTATCCTTATTCTTGCCGACCGCCTTACAACATTGGTCTACCCTGATAGCAGGTATCTCTGTTGCTGTGCGGTATTTTATCCCAATAACAATAATAAAGTGGGCTCCCGCCCCGTACAGATAGCACCCAAAATAATGACGCCCACGGCCACTCCGGCTGTTCAAAGCATCAGGTATTTTGCACCTGATAGTAGACACCCACAGGTAAGAGCACTATGAAATTCAGCCATAAAATCATTCTGGCCGTTTCTCTGATTCTGGTATTGGCATTGTCCGTATCAGCTATCAATCAGACCACCCAGGTCAGCCAGAGCATGGAAGATCAGATAGAGGGCAGTGTCGCCGAAATTATCAGCGGAATCACCCAGACCGTTGATGCGACACTGCAAGGCTACATCAGCCAGGCCACCCTGGTGACAGACCTGTCAGCACAAGCCTCAGGCAGCGATGCGGTTGCCGCCATTATCCGCCAGCCCCAGCTTTCCAGCGACTTTATTATGGTCGGTATAGGCTACGAAGATGGCAGCGCGGTGATCAGTGATCCCAACTGGGCCCGCCCCGCCGACTGGGACCCCCGTCGCCGCTCCTGGTATCAACTGGCCCGGCAACAAGGCCGTGCCTCGATCACAGAACCCTATGAAGATGCAGGCACCGGTGAAATTCTTATCTCCGTCGCCGCCCCCATGCGTCAACAGGGTCAGTTCAGTGGTGCCTCTTTTTTTGATGTTAGTCTGACGGGCCTGGCTAAGACCATTAACAGCTTTAACCTGATGGATGCAGGTTTTGCCTTTATGGTCGGCGCAAACGGCAACACGATCTCTCATCCTGATGCCAGCCTCAATGGTAAGCCCCTGAGCCAGTACATACCGGGCTCCACTGTTCGCGAAGGACTGCAGCGCATTGAGATGGATGGCAAGCACTACGACCTGTTCTTTCAGAAAGTCGACAGCATGCCCTGGTATGTGGGTGTCCTGCTCAACAGTGACACCCTGTTAGGCGTGGTTCATGAGCTGAATATGGACAGCCTGATTATTACCCTGATCTCGGTACTGATCAGCGTCATCGCACTGACCATGATCCTTAAACACCTGATGCGCCCAATCTACAACCTGGAGCATGCACTGCATGATATCGCAGCTGGCGACGGTGACCTGACCCGCCAGCTGGATACCAACTGCGAGCCTGAATTTGCGGCCCTGGCTGGCCATTTCAATACCTTTACCACCCGCCTGCGCGGCCTTATTCAGGATGTTATCAGCGCTAGCGATCAAATCAATCTGGCCACCCGGCAATCCGCCAAAGGTGCCCATGCCTCCAGTCAGGATATGGGTCGCCAGCTGGATGAACTGGAAATGCTGGCTGCAGCGATGAATGAGATGGCTGCAAGCGCGACCCAGGTTGCCGGTAATGCGCGCCAGGCTGCCGTTGCCGTCCAAAGTGCAGAAAACTCGGTTGCCGAGGGTGGGCTCTCCCTGCAACAGACCAGTGAATCGATCAGCCATCTGTCTGAACATGTGGACGAAGCGGTAAATGTTGTACGCGCACTGGAAAGCGCTTCGGACAACATCGAGTCAATTCTCTCGGTTATCAACGATATTGCCGACCAGACTAACCTGCTGGCGTTGAACGCAGCCATCGAGGCGGCCCGTGCAGGCGAGCAGGGTCGGGGCTTTGCCGTGGTGGCTGACGAGGTACGTACTCTGGCCCACCGTACAACGGAGTCCACCAAAGAGATTCGCCAGATGATCGAGCAACTGCAAAATGGCACCCGCTCAGCGGTACAGACCATGACCAGCAGTAAAGATGTGGTGGTTAACGCGGTGGAGCGCGCCCAAAGCCTGGCCGATTCATTTGCGGACATCACCGCCTCGATGCACCAGATCACCGAGATGAACGCGCAGATTGCTTCGGCTGCCGAGCAGCAGAGCGCGGTATCCGAGGAGATCAACCAGAGTACGGTACAACTGCGCGATATCTGCGCTTCGGTATCCGAACGGGCGCAACAGACCAATGGCGAGCTGGATACACAGCTGAGCCATGTTGAAACTCAGAAACGGGCACTGGGTCACTTCAGTATCTGATCTGGTCACCTGCCCACCCAGCCAGCTCAGGCACGGGTGGGCGCTATACTGGCAATTTCTTCCAGTGTCAGCGCGCGGCATTCTCCCAACGCCAATTCCGAGTCCAGCACAATCGTCCCCATCGCTTCACGGTGCAAGGACGTCACCATATTATCCACCTGCTGAAACATCCTTTTCACCTGATGGTAACGGCCTTCATAGATCGTCAACCGCGCTTCACAAGGCCCTAACACTTCAAGCTGTGCCGGTTGGGTCCTGATGCCTTCTGGCTCAAGTAATACCCCCGCTGCAAATACCCCGGCAGTATGCTCAGCAATGGGCCACAACGTCTCTAGCCGGTAGACCTTCGCTATTTTCTGCTCCGGCGCGGTCAACTGACGCGACCAGAGGCCATCGTTGGTCAGAATCAGCAAACCTGAACTGTGCAAATCCAGCCGCCCACCAATATGCAATTGCTCGCGTAATTCCGCCGGTATCAGCTCCATCACCGTCTGATGCTCCGGGTCACGGGTCGCACTCAGATAGCCCGCCGGTTTATGCAGCATCAGATAGTGGGGCTGGCGCTGTTGCAACAACACCCCTTCCAGTTCCACAGTACAAAAAGGCGTCACCGCATAGCGACCATCCTTCACCACAGCATCAGCGACGCTCACCCGGCCGGCCGCTACCAGATAACGGGCCTGCTTCTGGCTATACTCGGTATGTTTACAGATAAATCGGTCCAGTCTCATAGCGCGGCATTATGCCAGTTCATCAACCCGCTGTCCGGCTTGCCTCAGGGCGACACAACACCGATACTGCCTGTCGAAAATGTACCGACAGGAAAGACCATGAGCGTAATCTGCGACGACAAAGTAGTGCAGTTCCATTATCAGCTGACTGACACTGATAATCAGCAACTTGAAAACAGCCGTGAAGGCGAGCCGATGGCCTACCTGCACGGCCACGGTAATATGATGCCAGCGCTGGAAGCAGCGATGGAAGGTAAAGCAACAGGCGACCAGTTCACTATTACTCTGTCCCCTGCCGATGGCTACGGCGAGCGCCGCGATGACGCCACTCAACGGGTGCCGGTCAAGCATCTGCAAGGTTTGCCAAAGGGTCAGAAAAGCTGGCAGCCCGGCATGACAGCCGTGATACAGACGGAACAGGGCATGCGCCAGGTTACCGTTATCAAGGCCAGCCGCTTTATGGTCAACATCGACACTAACCACCCGCTGGCGGGTAAAACGCTGACCTACGCGATCGAAATTATTGATCTGCGTGATGCCAGCAACGACGAGATCGCCCACGGTCACGCCCATGGCCCCGGCGGCCACCACCACTGAAACAAGCGACAGGAGAGAACACCATGGCTAATGCCAACGCACGTCACATTCTGGTCAACTCCGAAGAACAGTGCCAGGAACTGAAAGAAAAAATCGAAGCTGGTGAAGATTTTGCTGCACTGGCACGCGAACACTCCCTGTGCCCATCCGGCGGTCAAGGTGGCGACCTGGGTCGTTTCGGCCGCGGTCAGATGGTACCGGAGTTTGATAAGGTCGTTTTCAGCGCACCGGTAAAAGAAGTTCAGGGTCCGGTTAAAACCCAGTTCGGCTACCATCTGCTGGAAGTAACAGAGCGCAACGACTGAATGATACACAGACAGTCAGCAACGGACGGCTGACTGCCTCACCAGCAAAGCCCTGTCGTCAGTCAACCAGATTGACAGCGGGGCGATGCTCACGCCTGACCATAAGCTGCTCAAATTCAGCAACAGGTACGGGCCGCGCGTAAAAGAACCCCTGGGCGACGTCACAGCCCGCCACCTTGAGGAAGTCTCGCTGTTCGCTGGTTTCGACACCTTCGGCAATCGTACTAAGCTGCAGGTTGCGGGCAATATCAATAATCGACGACGTAAGCGCGGTATCATCAGGGTCAAGCGGTACTCCCGCCGTGAAAGCTCGATCAATCTTCAGCTTATCCAGCGGAAAACGTTTGAGATAGGACAGGCTGGAATAGCCCGTACCAAAATCATCCAGTGCAATCTTGACCCCCATCTCCTGCAGCTGGCTCAGCGCCTCATGTGCCTGCTCAAGATCATCCATCAGTACACTTTCAGTTACCTCAACCACCAGCAACTCTGCCGGGAAATCACTTTCCAGCAAGGCCTGCTGAATGCTGCTGACCAGGTCATGGGCAAATTGACAGGCAGACACATTGACCGCAATGCTGACCGGCGGATAGCCATCCGAGATCCATTGTGCTCCCTGCCCACACGCCTGGTTAATCACCCACTCACCGATCGTCAGAATAAGGCCGTTCTCTTCTGCCAAGGGTATAAACTCCATCGGACTGACAACACCGCGTTCAGGGTGATTCCAGCGTATCAGAGCTTCACAGCCTTGAGGGTTGGAGCTGTTCAGGCAATACTGCGGCTGGTAATACAGCTCGAATTCCTGATTTTTGACGGCATGACGCAGATCGGTCTCAAGCTGTAATCGCTCAGACACCTGTGCGTTCATCTCGGCGGTAAAGAACTGGAAGTTATCACGCCCTGTCTGCTTCGCATGTCGTAATGCAGTATCTGCATTGCGTAACAGAGATTCGAAATCATCGCCATCACCCGGATACACTGCAATCCCGACACCTGGCGTCACTTCCAGCCCATCGGTATCAACCGATAATGATTTAACCAGCCGGTCCAGCAACCGCTGTACCAGAGAAGCGATCTCTTCCGGCTTATTGGGTGCCGTCAGCAAAATGGCAAACTCGTCACCGCCCAGCCGCGCCACTGTATCTGATGGAGCAACCAGGCTTACCAGACGCTGCCCCACTTCCTGCAGTACCTGATCTCCCACCGCATGGCCTAAAGAGTCATTAATATCGCGGAAGCGGTCAATATCCAGATGCAGCAAAGCAACCTTGCCGCCGTAGCGTTGCACATGCCCAATACCCTGACTGACACGGTCGGCAAGTAACAATCGGTTTGGCAGATTGGTCAGTGAATCGTGCTCAGCCAGGTAGCGAAGCCGCTCCTCTGTACGCTTATGCTCACTCAGATCAGACACAGTAGCGATATAATTAAGTACTTCTTCATCTGCACCACGGCAAACAGAGATAGATAGCCACTCCGGCACCAGGGAGCCATCTTTTCGTCGGTTCAGGACTTCTCCCTGCCAGCGACCATTGCTCTGGATTTCCTGCCACAACTGATCATAAAACTGCTGGCTATGGACACCTGATGACATAAACCGGGGATTCTGACCAATCGCATCTTCTCGCTCGTAGCCTGTAATACGACAAAAAGCCTCATTTACCGCCAGGATACAGTTGTCCGGCCCGGTAACCAGAATACCTTCACGGGCGGCCTCGAACACCCTGGATGCCACTTCAAGCTGGCTCTGCTGATCATCAATATCACGCTGGTAACGCTGAAAGCCTGACTTCAGCAAGCGGGAAAAAATCAGCGCCACAGCCAGCGTAAGTAAAGTCCCCAACCCCGCAGCAATTAACAGGTAGGCACCGTTATCCGCTAGCAATTCAGTCAATGTCTGCTTATGGGACTCAATCATCAAACGGATATCTTCCGGGTACAACGATGCTACCAGCACCCAGTCCCAGCCGGGTACCTGCTGCGCCAGCGCCAGCACTCGCCCCTCTTCCTTCGGATCATCAAAGGGGTTGTATTCAACAAAACCACCACCACCCGCGGCCGCCCGCAGGCTGTCCTCAACAAACGTTCGATCTTTGACCGACTCAATATCACGCAACCTCACCCCGTTAAGCTCAGGATGGGCGGGGTTAGTCATCACCTCACCATTGCTGGTCAGTACAGAGAAGTAACCATCTCCGCCAATCAGCTGGCCGGCCAGCTGTTCCAACACCATGACTTTCAGATCTTCTTCCATTCGATAGAGGTAATCACCACTACCAATCAACCAGTCAAAGGGTTCAAAACGCCGGGCAAAGGTTACCTTTTCACGCATGACCGCCTGGCCAGGTGGGTACCAGCTATAGCTGGTAAAGCCTTTACCTGCAGGGTTATTGACCGTTTCAATAAGACTGCCCATCACGGGTACACCATTGTGATCACGTACATCCAGCATCAATGTGCCTTCACGCTCAGGCGAGGGCGGTAGCAGCACAGCGCGTCCACTCAGGTGATCAATAAACAGATAACCACGGCCATCAAAAAAACGAACATCACGCAATGTTTCACGGATCAACTGCTGTAATTCAGCCCCGCCCATACGGTCTTTATTCAACTCATAGAGGCTATTGGCGACGGTCCATGCCTGATTCACATGTTCTTGAATTGACAGCTTCAGGTTTGAGCGAGCTTCTTCTCGCAGGTACTCGATATGCTGGAGCATGGACTGAATTTCGGAATCCAGTCGTGCATGCTGCTGTGCTACCACCTCACGGTTGAGGCTGGCAAAACGGTCAGAGTTTTCCAGGTGGGATTTAAAAACAAAAAAACCGGATACTGTCAGGATTGAAAGCAACACTAACAGGACCATTGCTATAGCCTGGTACCGAGGAAGTAACCCCGGTTCTATCCTGAACTTCATAGATGCCTCAACACAGTCCATTTACAGCCATCAAATACTCACCAGCTTATATTCCAGAAAGCGGGTCCCTCGAGCAAAGCCTATTTTAAAACGCCATGGCCTATATTTCCTACAAAAAAACAGCCTAAAAAGGCTAAAGTCGACAATTAATCACAGATTCAATCATACGTTTGAATAGCTGGATGGCACTTTTGCCCTGCACACAATATGATAAGCCCAGCACCTTCAAGTACGATCAGGATGAATCAGAATGAACGGCTTTTTACCCACATCGGCTCGCTCCTTATTGCTTCTGCTCGGTTTGTTATCCGGCATTCAGGCCCAGGCAGCACTTTTTGGTATCGGCAAAGAAGTCAACGGCCTGCCTGCAATCGTGCTGGAAGCAGAATATGACTACTATGGAGAAACCGGGACTCTGTCCAAGCTCAAGGGACGTCACCTGCGCCCTCCTTACTCGCTGCCGGTTTCAACTGTCGCTATCGTCGACAATCTTAATGCTGAGATGGATAAGCGAAAGCTGAAAATAGCCCCCCATATAACGATCACTGACCGACTGCAGTGGGGCCAATTCGAAATATTTTCTGTCCTCAAGCCGCTCGACAACGGTAAAAAGTTATCAAAGCCCATGCCGGTTATCTGCAAAAGTAAATATGATTGCCGGGTCGATGGCGAATTTGAAGACAGGCTCAATAAAGACCAGCGCGCCTTGCTGGGCTGGACTCGCTACTTTCTGCTCAAACACCACAGCAGCCGCCGGCTCAATAACCAGCAAAGCGCGCGCATAACCCGTGAGTACAAACTGTTCAGTGTTTTCAATAAAGGCGCAGCATCTACCCCCGCAATTAATTTCTGGCTCGATATGCCCAGAACCCGACATGCAGATGCCATCGCATTCAGCCCGGAGTCTCCGCCTAAGCGCAGTGGCCGCCCTGCCATCAATGCTATTACGGGCTTTGTCTGGGCACTGCAGGCGTTACCCAAAGATGAGTTAAGCGAACAGTCACCTACTTTTAACGAACTAATGAGTAACAAATTACAGAGCCTGTTTGCAGGCCAGTACAGTTACCCGTACACCCGCATCAGTCGCTCTAAGGCTGGACACGTCGACTACAGCCGTGAAGACCTGTCAGCACTGGAACTTGCTCAGACGCTGCGCAACTGGCACACACTCCAGCCACTGGCCTACATCAAAGGCCTGGACGTGCGTTATATTATCGTCAGCATTAACGATAATGTCAGTGATCTGCACGTAATACCTGTGAGCTGTAAAAACGCCCTGTGTGACCGGCTTGACTGGGAACAACTGCGCAGTACAGAAATTCGTCTGCTGAACCACCCACTGATTCTGGCGCAATTTACGCGCTACTTTACCGGCTTCTGACCAGAAGCCTGCCTTCCTGCCCCCAGAGTCCGCCTTTCGACCTACTAAAGATAAGGTAATGTCGGCACTGGCCGTAAAGTACCATAATCAGAGCCGACTATTTTTGTTACTATTCAGTAACATAACCCTGTAACTGCTATGGATTTCTATCAGGTGCCAGGGTTTATCTCTCAGTAGTAATCTGACTCTTCCAGCCATGCACCTCGGCGGAGTCAAGGAGGGCTCCAGGTGCTGAAAAACCTCTCTGTTTCCATGAAACTCTGGCTTATCTCACTGGTCGCGCTAATCGGACTGTCCGCTAATCAGCTTTATTCTCTTCACGCATTAAAATCAGAATTGATGGACTCCCGCCAGGAAAAAATACAAGAACTGGTGGAAACAGCCCACAGCCTGATCGCAGGCACTTATAAACGCCTGGGTGATACCGAAGCCGCACGCGCTGAAGCAAAAGAGCTGGTGCGTGAGCTCAGCTATGCCGGAAAAGGCTATTTCTGGATCAATGATGAAAATCTGATTCTGGTGATGCACCCAAACAAGCCCGCCAAAGAAGGCAGTGACATGACCTATGTCCGTGATGGCAATGGCAAACATCATTGGCAGGCAATGCGCGACATCGTCAAACGGGACGGCGGAGGCTTGGTACATTACAACTACCTGAGGCCAAATACCCAAGAACATCTGGATAAAATATCCTATGTAAAAGGCTTCAAGCCCTGGGGCTGGATGGTGGGTACCGGTGTCTATGTGACCGACCTTAACGCCCTGTTCTGGAATCGCGCCAGTGTTGCCATCGGCGTCACCCTTACCAGTGTTCTCGCCGTTGCAGCACTGATTCTGATGATTTCCCGTGATATTGTGCAACCGATACAGGCACTGTCTAAACCCATGGCAGCAGCGGCAGAAGGCAAACTGCGCCAACGCATTCAAGGTCGCCGTCGGGATGAATTTGGCCGCCTCGGTGACGCCTTCAATAACATGCTGACCGGTCAGACCACACTGATTCGTCAGCTCAGCGACGCCTGTGGCCAGCTCACATCAACGGCGAGCACTCTGCTGACCACCACAGACAACACCAAACAGGGCGTACAGCGTCAGTTCGAAGAGGTTGATCAGCTGGCGACCGCCATGGATGAAATGTGCAGTACGATTCATGAAGTCGCCCACCATGCGACACAGACAGCAGATGCCACCCAGCAAGCAACAGAACAGGCCAACGAAGGCCAACAGGCAGTCCAGGGGGCTATTCATTCGATTCAGCAACTGGCAGACGAGGTCGAAAGTACCGCCGGAAGCCTGCAACAGCTGGATTCCCAGTGTCACGAGATCGGTGCCGTTGTAGAAGTCATAGAGACCATTTCCCAGCAAACCAACCTGCTAGCCCTCAATGCCGCGATCGAAGCGGCCCGTGCGGGTGATCAGGGCCGTGGATTCTCTGTGGTGGCTGACGAGGTACGCTCACTGGCCATGCGTACCCAACAGTCCACCGTTGAAATTCAGACGATGATTCAGAACCTGCAAAGCGGCGCCCAGCAAGCCGTTGATGTGATGAGTCGCAGTATGGACCGGTCCAGCGAGAGCGTACAGCGCGCTCAGGTGGCCGGTGAAGTACTGGATCAGATTGTGAGTCAGATCCAAACCATCAACGATATGAGCACTCAGATTGCTACCGCGGCAGAAGAGCAGACAGCCGTATCTGATGAGATGACACGCGGTCTGCATCAGATCCGTGATGTCTCCAGTGAGACCAGTGATGACGCTGAGACCATGGCCCATAACAGCCGGGAACTGAACCGGATGGTGACCCAGTTCGAAGTCAGCATCGGTCGCTTCGAAGTCTGACAAACCTCAGTCTGCTGGCCCATAGCCACTGGTCAGCAGACGCCCTGCCAAGTTATCAACAGAATCCGTGCATAACCCTGTAGATAACCAGCCTCAGCTTTATTACAGCACTGTAATATCAGGCCTCTCAACAGATCGCTTACAAATCAACCAGCTATTTTTACATTAGCTTTCATAGGGTTATGAAAATAAAAACAGAGATACTCAAAGCAAGCAGAGAAAGAAAAAAGCCTGCAGCAGGTGCAGAAAAAGCGGCAGGTGCCACCGATAATGACACCCTGAAAGTAAATTATTCCTGCGGGAGTTCTACTTCGATGTGAGTTTTTGGAATACAGCAGCAGGTCAAGATCTCATCATCCGCAAGGTCAACCAGACTGTCCTGCACATACTCAACTTCACCATCGAGCAGGCGCGCTTTACAGCAGCCACAATAGCCACCACGGCAGCTATAGGGTGCAGTAATGCGCTGTGCTTCCATAGCATCCAGCAACGAGAATTCATACTGATAGAAGAACGTCTCGTGATTATTAATTTTAATGCGTGGAATACCTGACATAGCGTCCTTCCGGGTCATTAAAGATCAAAACCGTCGAAATCACCCTCACCCACTTCATTATCTATCTGACCAACCAGGTAAGAACTGATTTCAGCTTCTTGCGGAGCCACCTGAACGTTATCGCTGACCAGCCAGGAGTTCATCCATGGCAGCGGATTCTGACGGCTTTCAAAGATCTCATTCAATCCCAGCGCCTTCATCCGTACATTGGTGATGTATTCAACATAATCACCGAGGATCCTGGCATTCAGACCGATCATTGAGCCTTCACTGAACAGATACTCTGCCCAGTCCTTCTCCTGTTGTGCAGCCTCTTCAAACAGCCGGTACACCTCAGGCTCGCACTCCTGAGCGATCTCGCGGAACTCAGGATCATCCTGGCCGGAGGCGAGAATATTGATCATGTGCTGAGTACCGGTCAGATGCAGCGCTTCATCACGAGCGATCAGCTTGATGATTTTGGCATTACCCTCCATCACCGCACGCTCAGCAAACGCAAACGAACAGGCAAAACTGACATAGAAGCGAATCGCCTCCAGCACGTTAACCGATACCAGCGTCAGGTACAGCTTGCGCTTAAGGTTACGCATGGAAACATCAAGCTTGCGCCCCTCAATCACGTGCTCACCAGCACCGTGGATCATATAAACCGTCGCCAGTTCGATAAACTCGTCATACAGACGGGTTACCGCATCCGCGCGCTTGATGATCTCAGGATTGGTAACAATCTCATCAAACACTTCAGAGGGCTCAGTCATAATATTGCGAATAATATGCGTGTAAGAGCGACTGTGGATGGTCTCGCTGAACGCCCAGGTTTCAAACCAGGTTTCCAGCTCAGGCAGCGATACCACGGGTAAAAACGCCACGTTGGGCGAACGGCCCTGCACAGAATCCAGTAACGTCTGGTATTTCAGGTTACTGAGGAAGATATGCTGCTCATGCTCAGGCATCGCCGTGAAATCTTTGCGGTCCGAACTCAGATCCACCTCTTCCGGACGCCAGAAGAAGGACAGCTGTTTCTCGATCAGCTTCTCGAAAATGGGATAGCGCTGACGGTCGTAGCGAGCAACGTTTACGTTACGGCCAAAGAACATCGGCTCTTTGGTGGCATCATGGGTGCTGTGACTGAAAGTAGAATAAAGCATTTAGGCAGCCTGAAAAATATACGGCGGTAAGCCGGTTACACCGCATGGTAGCGGCGTAACCGGAGAACAATCAGAGGGAGTACGGGCAGTACTGCGGATCAGAGCTTGCAGGCACCGCCTTCGCAACCCAGATCATCATGCTGGTCCGTCGCACCATCACGGGTGTTGTGGTAGTACAGCGTTTTAACACCGTTTTTGTAGGCTCCCAGCAGGTCCTGCAGCAACAGCTTCATCGGCACTTTTTCACCGGGGAACTTCGCCGGGTCGTAATTGGTATTGGCAGAGATCGACTGATCGACGAACTTCTGCATAATACCTACCAGCTGCAGGTAACCGGTGTTGTTCGGAATATTCCACAGCAACTCGTACTGATTTTTCAGGCGAGTAAACTCAGGCACAACCTGCTTCATCACTCCATCTTTGCTGGCCTTGACTGATACAAAACCGCGCGGCGGCTCAATACCATTAGTCGAGTTGGTGATCTGTGAAGAGGTTTCACATGGCATCAGCGCCGTCAGCGTGCTGTTACGCAGACCAAACTCACGGATATCTTCACGTAACGTTTCCCAGAAGTACGCCAGCGGCTCATCACAGAAATCATCCACTTCACGCTTGTAGGTATCAATGGGCAGAATGCCTTTGGCGTACGTGGTTTCATTGAATTTCGGACAGGCGCCACGCTCTTTGGCCAGCTCATTAGACGCTTTAAGCAGATAGTACTGCACCGCTTCAAAGGTACGGTGTACCAGGCCGTTGGCAGAGCCATCGGAGTATTTGACACCATTTTTCGCCAGGTAATAGGCGAAGTTGGTCACACCGACACCCAGAGTACGGCGGTTCATCGTGGCATTTCGGGCCGCTTCAATCGGGTAATCCTGGTAGTCCAGTAAACTATCCAGTGCACGCACGACCAGGTCTGCCAGGTTTTCCAGCTCATCCAGATTTTCCAGCGCCCCGAGGTTAAACGCTGACAGGGTACACAATGCAATTTCGCCATCAGGGTCATTCACATCATTCATCGGCTTGGTTGGCAGCGCAATTTCCAGACAGAGGTTGGACTGCTTCACAGGCGCTACCGCCGGATCAAACGGACTGTGGGTATTACAGTGATCGACGTTCTGAATATAGATGCGACCTGTCTGAGCCCGTTCGGCCGCCAGCAGACCAAACAGCTCAACCGCCTTGATACACTTTTTGCGAATGGACTGATCGTTCTCGT
>JAIBDV010000245.1 GCA_024686055.1 Neptuniibacter sp. | reverse complement strand
GGTAACGGCACTGATCGGTGCGCCCTGTTTTCTGTGGCTGGCAGCGCGCCAGCGGGGAGCGAACTGATGTACCCACGTTTAACCTTCTGGCTACTGCCCGCGCTATTACTGGTGGCGGCGCTTAGCGGGCTGTTGCTCGGCTCGCTGGACTGGCGCACGGTACAGGCCGCGAGTGCTGATATCGTCACTGATTTACGGCTGTCACGGGTGCTGCTGGCGATACTGGCCGGGGCCGGACTGGGTCTGTCGGGGGCGCTCACCCAGGCAGTGGTGCGTAACCCGCTGGCCTCGCCCGATCTGATCGGGGTGACGGCCGGTGCCGGGCTGGCCGCGACCACCCTGATGTTGCTATGGCCGGACCTGGCGTTTGGCTGGCTGATCCCGGCGGCGATTATTGGAGCGTTATTGGCGGTACTGGTGATGCTGGCACTGGTGGGGCGGGGCACGTTAAACCCCTCCCGACTGGTGCTGGTGGGGATCGCGTTGAGCAGCTGGCTGGCGGCGCTGACCGACTGGCTGCTGGTCAGCCATCCGCAAAAGGTGAATATGGCGCTGGTCTGGTTGACGGGTAGCTTGTGGGGGCGGGGCTGGGATCATGTCTGGATTTTGCTGCCCTGGCTGCTGGTGTTGGTGCCCCTGGCGCTGATGCTGTCGCTACGGCTTGATCTGCTGGCACTGGGCGATGAAGCCGCTGAAGGGCTGGGTGCCAATGTGCGTCGCAGCCGATTGCTGGCTTTGCTGCTGGCGGTGGCGATGGCGGCGGTCAGTGTGGCGGTGTGCGGGGCGATCAGTTTTGTTGGGCTGGTGGCACCGCACCTGGCGCGTTTGCTGGTGGGGGGCGCTCATCACCGTTTGTTGCCCGTTGCCGCGATGGTGGGTGCGTTGCTGGTGCTGGTGTCGGATATCGCTGCCCGTACGTTACTGGCACCGATTGAATTGCCCGCCGGGGTGCTGACCGCGTTAATCGGTGCGCCTTACTTTCTGTTTCTGTTAACCCGCTACCGAGGCTGGTGATGTCGTATCTATCTATTGAAGGGCTCCAGGTGGGCTATGGCGAAAAGGTAATCGTGCCGGACCTGACGCTGGACATTCCACAGGGAAAAATCACCGCGCTGATCGGCCCTAATGGTTGTGGTAAATCGACTCTGCTTAAAGCCATGGCCCGGATTCTGACGCCACAGCGGGGCAAGGTGCGGTTACAGGGCGAAGATGTGCACCGCATGGACAGCCGTCAGCTGGCCCGACAGCTGGCGCTGTTGCCCCAGGCATCGATTACGCCTGATGGGGTCAGTGTGGCCGAGCTGGTGGGGTATGGCCGTGCGCCCTGGCGTTCCCGCTGGGGGCGATTGAGTCGCGAAGACAGCACCATTGTGCAGCAATCGCTGGCCCAGGTCGGGCTGACGGAATTTGCTGATCAGCCGGCGGCGGCGCTGTCGGGCGGCCAGCGCCAGCGCGCCTGGATCGCCATGATTCTGGCTCAGCAGACTGATCTGGTGCTGCTGGATGAGCCCACCACCTGGCTGGATATCGCTCACCAGATTGAGTTGCTCAAGCTGATGCGCACGCTGAATCTGGCCGGTAAAACCATTGTGGTGGTGTTGCATGATCTGAATCAGGCCTGTCGTTATTGCGATGAGCTGGTGGTGCTCAAACAGGGCCAGCTACAGCAACAAGGCAGCCCGGCCGAGGTGTTTACCGCCGAGCTGGTGCAGCAGGTGTTTGAATTGAACGCGAAAATTTACCCTGACCCGATATCGGATACGCCGACACTGGTGCCGGTTTGAGTGCGGTTACAGTTCGTTAGCTTTACGGTAACGCCCCTGGTAATCAAATATTCGCGCGGACACCCGCCAGTAGTGGCCTTTCTTTCGGGCCACAACAAAATCCGGTGGGGTGAAGCGCGCTGCCAGCGGCAGGACTTCATCCAGTGCTTTGAACTCACGCGGCTGGCTGCCGCCATCAAAGCGACGGCCAAACTCACGGTTGAAAATCTTGCGCTGGCCGCTGTGGCTCAGGTTGAAGCTCTCGTGTAACTCTTCCCCTTCTTCGTCGTGGTAGGTGATGCGCAGCTTGTCCTGTTTCTGACTGAAACTGAGTCCGGCGCAACGGATTACCAGCGCGTCTTTAAGCTGCAGCGCGGCTTTAAGCTGATCATCCGGGTCGACCAGTGCCTGTTCACACTGGCCACAACGGCGGGCGGCGATGTCGTTTTCTGCGCCGCAGTGGGGGCATTCTTTAAAACGGAAACGAAACTCACAGCGTTGCCGTCGACCGGCGTCATCCTCCTCAAAGCCCTGACAACGGCGGCCAAAGTGTTCAAGAATATTGCCCTGGCCATCGGTCTTACCCCAGAAGATATTAGGAAATTCGCACTGGGGGCAGAACACCTGCACCGGCTCAGAATCTGAATCCGGCTTGGGCGCGCCCACTTCCGGCTGAAACAGATCGAAGCCGTTGCCGGTGTAGTCGATGACCAGGCAGTTTTCTTTGCCTTCAAACAGTCGCAGGCCACGGCCCACAATCTGCTGGTACAGACTGACGGACTGAGTGGGCCGTAAAATGGCGATCAGATCTACATGGGGTGCGTCGAAGCCGGTGGTAAGTACCGATACGTTAACCAGGTATTTCAGCTGGCGGGCCTTGAAGGCTTCGATCAGCGCATCGCGCTGAGGGCCAGGGGTATCGCCGGTAATCAGGGCGGTCTGCTCGGTGGGCAGATAGCTGCTGATCTCCTGCGCATGGTCGACCGTGGCGGCGAAGATCATCACCCCCAGCCGGTCGGCTGCCAGCTGTTCTATCTGCTCACAAATCGCGCGGGTGACACGCTTGTGTTTGATCAGCAGCTGGTTGACGGCAGGCTCCGGATAATTGCCGTTGCTGTTGGGCGTCAGGCTGGAGAAGTCGTACTGGGCAACCGTGGCATCGACCATCTCCGGCGGTGTCAGAAACTGGCGGCTGATCATATAGCGCAGCGGCAGCTCGTAGATGCAGTGCTCGAACGGTTGGGGCTCATCGCTGCGAGCATAGCCGCGATAATGGTAACGGTAGATCCAGCCGCTGCCGAGTCGATAGGGGGTGGCGGTCAGCCCCAGTACTTTAAGGCCGGGGTTCTGTTGCTTCAGGCGGCTGATAATCTGCTGGTACTGGCTGTCTTCACTGTCGCTGACCCGGTGGCACTCATCGATAATCAGCAGTGAGTACTCGCCCTGAAACTGATCCAGATTGGGACGCACCGACTGGACGCTGGCAAAGGTGACCTGATGCTGATTATTTTTCTGTTTCAGACCGGCGGCAAAGATCCCGGCGGTCAGGTCGTAGCTCTGGTATTTGCTATGGTTTTGTTCAACCAGTTCCTTGACGTGGGCCAGCACCAGAATCCGCCGCCGGGCGAGCCGGGCCAGCTCGGCGATCACCAGGCTTTTACCAGCCCCGGTGGGCAGTACAATGACCGCAGAGTCGTCTGTTTTACGAAAGTGGACCAGGGTGGCGTCGACAGCCTCCTGTTGGTAATCACGTAACTTGAACGCCATCAGGAGACTCGTGTTTCTTGTTGCAGCTGTTTCAGGCGCTTCTGCTCGCTCCACAGGTTCAGGTAGTTGCCACTCAGCATGACTCCCGCGCCGATGAGTACCCAGAAATCCAGACTTTCGTCATACACCAGGTAACCCAGCAGGGCGATCAGTGGCAGACGTAGGAAATCGATGGGAACCACGACCGCAGCGTCTGCCAGTTTCAGGGCGCGGGTGATGCAGTAGTGGGCGCTGAGGGCGGTCAGGCTGACCAGTAATAGCCAGGGCAGGTGCTGCGGTTCTACGGGGGTCCAGTCCAGCAGGGCTGGTACGCTGCTGAGCAGCATCTGTACCAGGCACATATAGAACAGCAGGGTCAGCGGTGACTGGCTGCCATGGGCTGTTGCCTGGCCGGTTATTTTTTTGGTCATCAGATAGGCAATGGAAAAGCAGACCGCGGCTCCCAGTACGCCCAGTGCGGCGGGGTGAATAATGGCGATGCCGGGGCGCAGGATAATCAGGATGCCAATAAAGCCCAGCAACACGGCGATGGCGCGCACCCGGGTGATCTTTTCGCCGACCAGCAATGGGGCCAGTAACAGGCACCAGATCGGGGTGGTGAATTCCAGTGCGAACACCTCGGCCAGTGGAATGCTGGCGATGGCGACAAACCAGCCGTACTGGCCGATAAAGTGGGCGGTGTTACGGATCAGGTGTAGCCCTGGCGTGGGGGTTTTTAACAGCTGCCAGCGTAGTGGCTGACGCCGGATCAGGCTGGCGATTATCAGCACGCCGATCGCGCTGCGGATCACCAGTAACTGGGTGACGCTCAGTTCGCCTGCCAGTTCGCGTCCGGCGATGGCCATACTGATAAAGGAGAACAGGGCACCGACCATCCACAGGATAGCGCGGCTCAGGGCTGCAGATTGAGGCATGTGAGCGTCCGTTCAGTGTAAACGGAGCAGTCTAACGGCTTTACCGGAGCGGGGAAACAGAACAGGCCTGCATAAGCAGGCCTGTGAGATAAAGCGGGTGATGTCAGATCAGACTGCAGCGGAAACCGGTGCTGCAACGGCAGCGGGTTCAGCTTGGGCATTGCTGCGATCAAACAGTGCATCCATCATGCTGTTCATCTGCTGCAGGTTGTTATCCAGCCGCTCGCGGTCTTTCTCATTGGCGTCCTGGTAGCGGCTATCCTGTGGTACCAGGCTGTCAATAATACTGGCGATCAGCTTGTCCGCTTCTTCCATGAAGGCGTTGCGTGGGTCTTCAGCCAGTGCATTGAGCTTGCTGCTCATATCGTTCAATGGTGCCAGCTCATCCATGGCTGGCATCATATTGCCAACGGAGCTGTATGCAGAGGTAGCACTATGGCTTTCGCTACGGGTTAAACGCAGATTCATGGAGGCCAGCTGGCTGCCGTCCATTTCGAATTCAGTAGCTTTGTCAAAAGCGGCCTGAATATCGCCACCAAAAAACTCATCGGCAATCGCGTTAACGTCACGCAGGAGGTCGTTAATCGCTGACATCTCTTCATCGTTAAGATCACCCTGAACGCTGAAATACATGCTGCTGGCACTGCTGCGTTCCAGGCTGGCTGCTATCGCTGAGTTGCCGCCAGCACGTGCGCCTGCAACGGATGCGCTTTGCTGCTGGGCGCTGCCAAACTCGATGACAACGTCATCGCCTTCCTGAGTC
>JAIBDV010000170.1 GCA_024686055.1 Neptuniibacter sp. | reverse complement strand
TGAATAAAGCTGTATTGCAATTTGATCAGCTGCTTGAGGCGGGGTTATTACCACACAAAGAACAGGCGGATGCCCAGCTTCTCAGCGGCTGGGCACTGGCTGAGCTGGGGAAATTTGAGCAGGCTAATCGTCGTCAGCAACAGGCACAGCAGTTTTATCGTGGCCAGGCGATGGGGGTATCCTTCGGTTATGCCGTCTATTCGCAAATGTGGAACGCATTGCGGCTGAATCAGCTGGACCAGGTCATCGCACTGGGGGATGAGCCGGTCGAAACCCGTCTGCAGCTGCGTTATCTGGCAGAGGCTTACCATCGCAAGCAGCAATACGATAAGGCTGCTCAGACCTTCGCCCAGATCAGACTACGGTTTGCTGACAGCTGGGGTGCTGACGATAGCCGGACTCTGGCGGCTTACCGTCAGCAACCGGAACAAGGGTTAGGGACACTGGCCAGTGCACATCAGGTGTACTGTGAAACGGACTGGACCGTTGACGTGCAGTAACACAGGGGAAGCGGGTTTATTCATCAGGGTGATCCGTGTCTGAGTCGATAGCGGACGCATCCTGATGGCCTTTCAGGCCGAGCCGGTTCATCTGCCGGTACAACGTCGAGGGGGAGAGCCCCAGTAGTTGCGAGGTGCGTTCCCGGCAGCCGCCGGTTTTTTGTAATGCAGCCATAATATGCTGAGCTTTGAACGCATCAACCGCTGAACTGAGCGCCTGTATGTCGAAATCGGCCGGGCTGTCGTCCTCGTCAAGCAGCAGATCTTTCAGGTGGATCAGGTGGTCATCACACAGAATGGCGGCGCGTTCCAGCAGGTTACACAGCTCCCGGACATTGCCTTGCCAGGGCTGCTGCATCAGGTAATGCATCACCTCGTTGTCGACATTGAACACCGGCTTTGCCAGTGTTTTCTGCAGCCGGGACAGAATATGCAGCACCAGCTCAGGAATATCACAACGGCGCTCACGTAGCGGCGGGGTGCGCAGATTAAACACATTCAGTCGATACCAGAGATCGGCTCTGAACGTACCCTGCCTGACCATGTTTTTCAGATTGCGATTGGTGGCGGCGATGATACGGGTGTTGACCTTGATTGGGGTATCACTGCCCACTGGGTAAACCACATTATCCTCAAGTACCCGTAGTAGTCTGGACTGCGTTTGCAGTGGCATTTCTCCGATCTCATCCAGAAAAAGCGTGCCGTTACCCGCCATTCTGAATGCCCCATCGCGTGCCTGATGGGCGCCGGTAAAGGCCCCTTTGATATGGCCAAACAGATAACTTTCGACCAGCCCTTCAGGGATGGCGGCGACGTTAACCGGTACCCAGGGGGTGGCGGGGTCTGGCGAGCAGCGATGCAGCGCCCGCGCAACCAGCTCCTTACCTGTACCACTTTCGCCACTGATCAGCACGGTGCAACGGGTGCCTGCAACCCGACGAATCATATCGTTGAGTGCCACAATCAGCCGACTGTGGCCGATCAGGCGATCGTCATCGGTGCGCCCCGGCTGCAGTTGCTGGCGGGTGATCGAGCGCTCAGTCAGCCACTGTCGGCGTTGTAAGGCGTGAGCAATTTTGTGCTCAATCTCAGCCAGAGAAAAGGGTTTGAGGATGTAGTCATGGGCACCACAGTGGAAGACCTTCAGCGCAGTGTCCAGCGAGCTGAAGGCGGTCATCACCAGCACAATGCTGGTGGGGGCGATACGGGTGATCAGCTCAATCAGCTCTGTGCCCCGGGTGTCGGGCAGGCGCAGGTCTGACAGCACCAGGTCGAACACGTCCTGTTCCAGTGCCTGCTGGGCTGCCTGTCGCGTCGCGGTACTGGTGACAGCGTAACCTTTGTGCTGCAGAAACTGCTGCAGATTCGCATTGAGTATGGGCTCATCTTCGACGATCAGGATGCGGTTCATGGCTGCGTCCTGCTGTGGCTGTCCAGCGGGTTCAGGCAGCACTGTTGCGGAAAAAACAGGTGCGCGGTGGTGCCGTTTTCCGTGCTGAGCAGTTCGAGCTGGCCATGGTAACTGGCGACAATATGCTGGCTGATGGTTAAACCTGCACCGAAACCGTGACGGTAGTCTGGCGGGCTGTGATTCATCCCCGGGCCATTGTCAGAAATGGATATAAATACCCCGGTTGCATGGTGGCCGGTGATCGCAATAATCACCTTGCTGTCCGGGCTGCTCTGACAGGCTTTGCTGGCATTATCCAGCAGGTTAAGTAATACCAGTAGCAGGTGACTCTCGGCTATTTTAATACAGGGAAGTTCGGCGTTTAGTTTTTGCTGTAGCTGGGTTGCGTTAAAGTGCGGACTAAAGCGTAAAAGCTGGGTGGCTTTAAGCATAATATCCGGCAGAGAAATCGATGGGTTTTTATTAACCGATGGCCGCACCGTCTGTCCGGAAAATTCATGCAGGATACGTTGCATCCGTTCTATCAGGTTATGACAGTTGTGTAGTTTATCCGGCTGCAGCTGCTGGTCCAGTTGCATTATCTCGATCTCAGACGCCATGGCGGTAAGCGGGTTGGCCAGATCATGCAGAATACCGGCGGCGGTTGCGCCAAGGCAGACAAGGCGCTGTTGTTGCTCAATTTGCTGCTGTTGCTGTTTTTGCCGGGTTATATCCTGCAGCGTCAGTAGCAGATAGTGCTGATTTACCAGTGGCTGACATTCTATCCGCAGTATTTTGTTGTCCAGGGGGATATCCAGCTGGGGGTGAGGGGAGGATAAATAAGCGGTCTGGATCAGATCGGACAGTTTATTTTTAATTGACTGATCCGGTGTGGCCGTAAATAGAGGTTTACCAGGGCGGGCCTCTCTTAATAAAGCCTGAGCGTTTTTGTTTATTTTTTCTACGGTGAGTTCCTTGCTGATTACAATTAAAGCGCGGCTGCTTTTGTAAAAAATATCGACCCAGATACGGGCATCTATCTCATGGGTTGGGCCTGGTTTGTAATCCGTCATTCTTTTTTACCGCGCAGTCTGACGTTAATAATTTCCTTATGTTTCGTTAGCTAGTCGCTTAGCAATACACACCCTTACGGGCGGCCATCTATCCTGCGTCAGGCAGGGTTGGTTCGTGAATTAAGCGTAGACGTTCCTGCCGGATGTTGCTGTGGCCATGGCTAAAGAAGCCGGGGAAGGGGCGCTGCGGGCGGCTGAAATACGCCGGTTATACTGAGGTCATCTGTAGACTGTGCCAGGTAAGTTTTCAGAAATCATGGCGGTAACCCATGAAGATGAAGTAACTGCGGGTTTCGGTGGTGTCGTCGTTCAGTTCGCGGGATGACCATTCGCCGCCCAGTTCAAGCTCAAAGCGGGTGCGTTTGGTCCAGCGATAATCCATCCGAAATGACGGGCGCACAAACCACTGATCGGTATCGTCGTCTTCACGTTTGCGGTATTCCAGCCGCAGGCGGGGGTTGATGCGCAGGTCGTTGCTGACCGGATAACGGGTGTTCAGGGACAGGGCGTAACGCTTGCTGGACGACAGATCACTGTAGCGCATACCCAGGATGGCGATATCGCCGTCTTTGATCAGATTGCTGCCAATGCCCTGCAGGAAATAGGAGGTTTCAATCCCGGTGCCTTCGATGGCATCGACGCCGCCAGAGGCTGGCGTATCGCTGAATTCTGACAGGGTAATATCGCCACTGAGCTGGAACTGATCATTGATCGGCTGCACCATACCCAGGGTGATGGAGTGGCTGTCGGCGGTGCGATCACGGGCCAGTTCTCGTGCTTCATCCTCGGTAATGCCGGTGGCCAGCAGGGCCGCCAGATCATCAACGCCCTGGCTCTGGATCGCGTTGCCGGTGGTCAGTATCGGGCTTTTTCGGTAGTTCACCGAGAGGTTAAAGGTCTGGTTGCTGTCGTTGGTCCAGCTGCCCAGCAGCAGGAAGGTGTTTAATTCGTTGTATGAGATGTCATAGTCGATCAGTGAGAACAGGGTTTTCTGCTCTTTGAAATAGCGCACCTCACCGCCAATCGCACGGCGGTCCAGGACTTCATCGTTGTACTGTTCAACAAAGAAGACGTTGTAATCCCAGGCATCTGCATAGGTGCCTAAATCCGCACTGACGCTGTAAAAATAGATCTCGCTGTTAATCTCATCGACCGTGGATGACTCGACCGGAAAACCTGCGGCGACGTTAATGCGTAAGGTTTCACTGACGGTATGACCATAGGTAAAACCATCGAACCGGCCCAGCACGCCGCCTTTACTTTCCGACTGACGACCCACCCGCAAACTGTGGCTGCTGGCCAGGTGCTGGGTGTCCAGATAGAGGGTGCTGATGCGCAGCTCGTTTTCTTCACTGTCGAAAAAATCCACTTCATAGCCGCCGGAAAAGCGGGCGCGCATATCGTATTCATCGCCCCGGTAGCGCCCGGTCAGATACATATCATTGCTGAGGCTGGAGGTGGTGACAGAGATCTCCCGGTTATCCTCCAGCTCGGTGGTGTTTTCATCCCGGCGATAAAACTGGGAAAAGCCGCCATAGATATTCCACTCAGGGGTTTTCTGCTGCTTGCGGGCCCGCAGCTGCTGTTTGGGCGGGGTGGCGGCGGTGATCAGGGCATCCAGCCGCTGTTTTACCCGTGAGGCACCTTCGTGATCGGGGTAGGTATCCAGAAACTGCCGCCAGGTTTTACGCGCCCGCGCGGTCAGCCCTTTGCGTTCCTGCGCCAGCCCCATAAATTCCAGCGCCTGGGCGCTGTAGGGGTTTTCTGCTTCGCGCAGTACATTGTTATAAAGCTCGATCGCCCGGCTGTATTGCTGATCAACCATCGCCTGACGGGCCCGTTCCATCAGTTTTTGCAGGCGCTGCTCATCAACAGTCACACCTGGTGGTGCATCGTCCGGTGCGGCCAGTGACAGCCCGCTGCCCAACAGGCAACCGGTGATGATCAGTGTCGCGAGCGGTGTCTGGTTCATGGCAGTGCCTGGGCGTCATGGCTAAGTGAGTGCTGACAGGGGGAACCGGCGGCAAAGCTGGCCGGGCTGACCACTACCCAGATGCTGCGATAATCGTGACCCTGAAAAATATGGAAGCGGGCTTTTTCTCGAAAACGCAGCGACAGGAAAGGCCCCCCCTGTATATCTCCCTCGAAGGTGGCCTCTCTTAGCAATGTGGCGCGGCGATAGGCGGGTGAGCGTGACTCGCGTTCATTGAGCTGGTCGGCATCCAGCGCACTGACCCGCAAGGGCCGCAGCCGGATTCTCACCTGGGTGCCGGTGCTGCGGGGGAAATGGCTGATATAGCGGATCGGGATATTCATCTGCACAACGGCGATTTCCGGTTCGCACTGCGCGCCGGTATATACATCCAGATCAGCCATCACGCCTTCACCAATGGGCTGTGCCTGGCTATGGGGGGCCAGCAGCGCCAGCGAGATCAGCAGGGTACTTACTATCGAACGTCTCATTACCAGTCCTTCTCATTCACACTGTGTTCCGGGTTTGACTGATGGCAGCTACCGGCGCAGTCCCGCAGTTGTGACACGGGGGCGTTACGGTGCTCATCCGGTTCATAATCACTGGCATGGCAGGCGGCGCAATCGGGCTGATAGGCCGGGAACTGCCAGCTCATCACCTGGTTGTTGCTGGTGTGGCAGTCACGGCAGTCCAGCCCGCCGCGATGGTCACCGGGATAAGCTGCGCCCGAGTGGCGGAAGATGGCCGGGGTCCAGCCATTGACGGTGTGGCACTCTTCACAGGCGACAGTGGTGACGAAGTGGTTGCCGGGTTTGCCCGTTGCGGTGGTGCCGTTGTGGCAGCTGGCGCAGTTACCACTGACGTTGCTGTGGTCAAAGCGGGCCCCGGCAAAGGTGTTGGTGTTGTGGCAGTCATCGCAGGTATTGCCACTCTGGATATGGTTGGCGGGTTTACCAGGGGCGATGTTGCCGTTATGGCAGTTGACGCAGCTGCCCTGAACTTCGGCATGATCCACCCGGCCCACCGGCGTCCAGCCCGCCGGGCTGTGACAGCTTTCACACAGATTGCTGGTGGCGATATGGTTGCCCGGTTTGCCGGTGGCGGTACTGCCGTTATGGCAGCTGGCACAACTGCCGCTGACGTTGCTGTGATCAAACACCGCATCGGCAAAGGTGTTGGTGTTATGGCAGTCATCACAGGTATTGCTGCTCTGGATATGGTTCGCCGGTTTGCCCGGTGCAGTGCTGCCGTTATGGCAGCTGGCGCAGTTGCCCTGAACCTCGGCGTGATCCACCCGGATAACCGGGGCCCAGCCGTTGGGGGTATGGCAGCTCTCACATAGGTTGGTGGTAGCGATATGGTTGCCCGGTTTACCGGTGGCGGTGCTGCCGTTATGGCAGCTGACACAGTTGCCGGTCACGCCGCTGTGATCGAAAGTGGCCCCGGCAAAGGTATTGGTGTTGTGGCAGCCATCACCGCCGTCCGGGCCCTGCGGATGATTGGCGGTTCTCCCCGGTGCGGTGTTGCCGTTATGACAGCTGACACAGCTGCCTTGCACCTCGGCATGATCAACCCGGCCCACCGGACTCCAGCCCGCCGGGGTATGGCAGCTCTCACACAGGTTGGTGGTAGCGATATGGTTGCCCGGTTTGCCGGTAGCCGTACT
>JAIBDV010000297.1 GCA_024686055.1 Neptuniibacter sp. | reverse complement strand
TGCACCGTGTTATCTGCAATGAAGGCCGCATTATCAGTACAGAAGCGATCCTGCACTGCCAGTCAGACGTTGAACTCTGTCGACTCCAGGCCTTTGCCTTACACCTGGTACTTTATCGACGTCATGGCCAAAAAATCGAAATCAGCATACTCAACCCTGATACGCTGGCACAGACGTTCATCAGCCTGCCAGAACAGACATATACAGTTCATTATGCGGATAATCTGGAATTTGACAGCAGCACACTGAAATTCTTCTATAGCTCACTGGTCACCCCTGATACGCTTTTTCAGGCTGATATGAACAACCTGACTCTGTTGGTGGAAGATCAGCTTAGCGTCACCGGCTACAACGCCAGCGATTACCACTGCGAGTATATCCACGCCGAAGCTGGCGATGGCGTCAGCATCCCCATTTCACTGGTATATAAGCGCGATGTTCGTCGCCCCACGGGTAATCCCCTGCTGTTATATGGCTACGGTGCTTACGGTTATAGTGTGCCGGTTGATTTCACCTCATTGCGGCTCAGTTTGCTGGATCGAGGGTTTATCTACGCCATTGCGCATGTACGGGGGGGTGGCGAACTGGGCCCGGACTGGCACACTCAAGGGAAATTACTGGATAAGCATCGCAGCTTCAGTGACTTTATCTGTTGCGCTGATTACCTTAAAGACAACCACTACACCAGCACTGAGCAACTGGCAGTGATGGGCGAAAGCGCAGGTGGACTGCTGGTCACCGCTGCCGTTAACCAGCGTCCGGACCTCTGTGCCGCGCTGATCGCCATCAACCCCTTTGTTGATGTATTCAACACCCTCAGTAACCCTGAGTTGCCGGGTACCAGCGAAGAGTGGGTTGAATGGGGTAATCCCGCCCGGCAGCAAGAGCGAGACGCTATGCTCAGTTACTCCCCCTATGACAATATTCATCACGCCGACTACCCGGACATGCTATTGATCTGCTCACTGCATGACGCTCAGGTACCCTACTGGGAAGCCTGTAAATACAAACGTCGGCTAACCGAGCGCACCACCCGCGACAGCAACGTATTGCTAAAAATAAATACAGACCATGGCCACAATGGCACCCGTGATCGCTACCACTATATCCACGATCAGGCTCAGCAGTTTGCCTGGCTGATCAATACACTAACCAGCGACTCTGGAATTTACTGAGGTGGCCAGTAAAAAGCCCCCACCGCTGTTAAGCGGCTGGGGGCTTTTTACGTTAGCAATGATGATCAGAAGTTATAGGTTGCGCTCAGGTAAACCCGGCGTGGCTCACCCGGAAAATGGCCGGAACGGGACAGGAACCCGCTGCTGGCATACTCCTCATCAAACAGGTTTTTGATGTTCATCTGCAGCTGCCAGTCATCCACATCGGTCGCCCAGCTCAGGTTATAAATCGTGTACGGTTTCACCCGCTGGCCGCTGAGGCTGAACTGTTCATCTACGTAATCCACCCCCATCGAGATTGATGAGTCGATTGATGGCAGCTGGTAGCGGCTCCACAAACCAAAGGTGTTACGCGGCGCATTGGCAAAGCGGTCGGTGCCGGGTACTGAATAGCGGGTCTGCTCGGATGATTGCACCACGCGGGTATCGTTATACGCGTAACTGGCGGTCAGTACCCAGTCCGGGGTGAGGTCGCCCACCAGTTCAACTTCAAAGCCGTTACTCTCCACTTCACCCAGCTGAACCAGATCATCTTCGCCGTCACCGTCTACATCACCGGCGGGGTCTGCCTGCAGAATGCCATCACGGATAATGCGATAAGTGGCCAGGTTCAGTGCCAGGCTATCGTCAAGTAAACGGGTACGCAGGCCAATTTCTACAATACTGCTTGTTTCTGGGTCAAAAGGCCCACCCTGCGCCTTGCTCTGGCTGCTGGCAGACTGCGGCTGGAAGCCGGTGCCATAGAGTGCATACGGGAAGAAGCGGTCATTGATGTTGTAGGTCGTGCCGATACGGTAAGTCAGCTCGCCATCAGAAAAGTCAGTCCCTGCCAGCCGGTTCTGATCCTTGAAGTGATCGTAACGCCCCCCCAGGGTGACAGACCAGTTATCAGTCAGGTCCAGCTGGTCCTGCAGATACAGGCCGTAGCGGTCAGAACGGGTATCGGTCAGCCTGGGCGTTACCGATGCCAGATCATAGTCAGCAGCGGAGGTCAGGCCATATTGCGGGTTCACCAGGCTCAGCCCTGGCACCGGCCCACCACGGGATGACTGCTGCGCTGTACGATAAGAGGCGCTGAAATCATGGCGGTACCAGTCCGCGCCGGTCAGCAGCGTATGAGGAACCCCACCGGCATTGAACTGATTTACCAGGTTAGCGGTCAGGCTTATTCCGGTGTTCTCGCGGACCTGGTCGCGGAACTGGCGCTGGGAAAAATCAACCACACCATCGCCATCTGTGTCCTGTAAGCCACGTGGTTCATGGTAGTTCTGTTCTTCATCATTGCTGAAGTAACGCGCCGTCACATCCAGTTTTGTCCGCTCACTGAAGCGATGTTCCAGCCGCCCCTGCCAGACGCTGGCGTCCAGGTTCTGGTAATCGGTTGCTTCGTTCGGGTTCCAGCTGATATCAGTAATAAAGTTGCCATCATCATCAACCGGCACCCCGCGCAGACGGTTGCCGCCCAGTTCCTGCTTTATATCGGTGTACTGCAGCACCAGGCTGGTGTCCGGGTTCACATCGATACGGTAGCCCAGGTCCAGAATGGTGTTGTCTGCGCTGGTGTTCGTCCGAAAGGGTGACTCGCTATCGCGATACAGGCCAACCCGGTAGGCCTGGGTTTCTTCATCATTGACACTGCCCGCCAGCTCGATAGCACCGCTGACAAAATCGTCGTTACCGGCTGACACCTGCACGGAGCGCTGGGTTTCATACTGCGGTTTTTTGGTGATGTAGTTGATCAGGCCACCGGGATTACCACCACCATAAATGGCACCTGCCGGGCCTTTAAGCACCGCCACCGTCTCAATGTTGAACAGCTGCGGCACAGCAAAACCGTTGAACGGGTCCCCTTTCACTCCGTCGTACACAATCTCATCCTGACGGAAGCCCCGGAAGGTCACCCCGGAATAGCTGAAACTGTTTACTCCGGCGATATTCTGATAGAGGTCGGTAATCTTGCGTGCCGCCTGATCTTTCATCAGCTGCTGCGGAATCACCTGTACGGACTGGGGAATCTTTTCAATCGGGGTATCGGTGCGGGTGGCAAAGTCGGTCTCTTCCACGCGATACATCGACTGCGCCCGCCCTGTCACCACCAGCGCATCTTGCTGCGTTACTGCACCGGCTTGTGGTGTGGTTTCGCTGGCGACGGCAGTGTAGCTGCTCAGCGCGGCGGCAATTGCGAGGGCCAACTGGCCCGGTTGAAAGTACTGCATTCCATAGTCCCCTTAACAACAGATGTATAAGAGGTGCGAATGGTAATGATTCTTGATTGCTTTCTCAATTTCTTGCGTTGTATATGTAACTAGTTGGCCAGGCCTGGTGGCAGCTCTCTTTGTTGTGTTGAAAGGCACTGGCGGGTATGGCTGGATAACGGGCTATCACGCTGACATCAGCATGATAGCCCGTTGTGTTTAGTGCATCAGAACTGGGCAACCTCGACTGTTTTCAGCCATACCGGGTTACTCCAGGCTTTATTCTTATCGCTGTCTTCCACCACCAGTGCGACCCAGCCCGAGCGCATTGGCAAGGTGAAGCTCACATCGCTCTGCTCCCCTGTCAGCGTCTGCTCACTGATCAGCCCTTCATTACCGATCAGTTTGACCGATGCCAGGCCATTCACCGCCAGCAGCTTAAAGTTAAGCGTCTGTGGTTGCCCGACGGCCAGCTTGACCGTATCACCGAACATCACATTCTGCGGGTAAATCACCGGGCCGAATGAAGCATAGCTGCGGCCATTTTTCATCGCCTGCGCAAAGGCCGCTGCATCCGGCTGGCTGCCGGTATACACGAACATCCGGTTATGGCCGGTGGTTTCATTCCAGACATCATGGGTGTCTGAACCGGCGGTGTAGTAATACGGCAGGCCATCGTTCCAGAATGAACGGGCTTTCTCGACGGCCTTCTGATAATCCACTTCTGAATTTATCTCGATCAGATCGATAGTCGGATTAAAGCCACCCGGCGCAGTTTTTTTCTCCAGGCTGCTGAGGTAACCATAGGGAATATACGGATGGTTAGACGCCACCACCGTTGCCCCCATACGACGGGCATCCTTAAGAATGCTATGAATATCATCCACGCCAGGATCAACCTTCAGCTCGGCACCAATCGTAAGCGGGAACGGATTGAAATGCCCCCAGGACGGCGACACCTCCATGGATGGCACAAACGGAATGCCCCGCTGGGCAGACAGCGCCTGTATGGCCTGGTGGTTACGGGTAGAGTCATGGTCACTGACAAAGGTCACATTCAACCCGGCTGCCAGCTGGGAGCGCACCAGGAACTCCGGTGGCGTTGAACCTTCCAGCACATCCGCAT
>JAIBDV010000265.1 GCA_024686055.1 Neptuniibacter sp. | reverse complement strand
GATTCCACCCGCCGCGGCCATTTACCGGGTGTTCGAAGAGTTCGACAGACAAACCCACGGCCCGCCGGCTCCGCGACAACCCGCCCGGCGAGCCCTCAACCTGCAAACCGTCCAGCGACTGGCGTTGCAGACCGGCGTCTTCAGCGCTGAGCTGATACTCACGCACCTCGCCATCTTTCAGCTCAGCCACCTGACTGGCACCGGCCAGCGACAGCTCATCCAGCCCTTCCTCGGCACAGACCACCATCGCCCGCTCAGCCCCCAGCGCTCGCAGCGCTTCGGCCAGCGGCCGACACAGGGCAGCATCAAAGACACCCAGCATATAATGACGGGCCCCGGCTGGATTGGTCAGTGGGCCGAGAATATTAAACAGGGTACGTAGCGCCATCTCTTTGCGCGGGCCAATCGCATGCTTCATTGCGCTATGGTGCTGCGGTGCAAACATAAAGCCCACCCCAACGTCATCGATACACTGGGCGATCTGCTCTGGACTGAGCATCAGGTTCAGCCCCGCCTGCTCCAGCAAATCTGCCGAACCGGAGCTGGATGACACCGAGCGGTTACCGTGCTTGGCTACGTGACCCCCAGCAGCAGCGACCACAAAGGAGCAGGCACTGGAGACATTAAACAGATTCGCGCCATCACCGCCGGTGCCGACAATATCCACCGCATTGGCCGCCTGAATATGTACCGGTGTTGCCAGTGCACGCATCGCCTCAGCGGCACCAGTAATCTCGTCTACGCTCTCGCCTTTCATACGCAGCGCAATCAACAGACCACCAATCTGCGCATCCGTCGCCTGGCCGGTCATAATCTGATGCATAACCGCTTTCATCTCGGCAGCCGTCAGAGACTGCCCCGCCACGACACTTGCCAGCGCCTGTTTAATATCCATCACAAAGCCTCACTGTTTATCCGTTGCGCTTCACAAAATTGGCCAGCAACGCATGGCCCTGCTCTGTCAGGATCGATTCGGGATGAAACTGTACCCCTTCCACATCCAGCGTTTTATGCCGCAACCCCATAATTTCATCCGGGCTACCATCGGCATGCTGAGTCCAGCCGGTGACCTCAAGGCAGTCGGGCAAAGTTTCCCACTGCGCCACCAGCGAGTGGTAACGGGTCACCGTCACCGGATTGGGCAGGCCAGCAAACACCCCCTCACCGTTATGAAACACCGGCGAGGTTTTACCATGCATCACCTGCCGGGCCCGGACGACTTTGCCGCCAAAGGCCTGCGCCAGGCTCTGATGACCCAGGCAGATCCCCAGCACCGGAATACGGCCAGCAAAATGCGCCATAGCCGCCACCGACACCCCCGCTTCATCCGGGGTACAGGGGCCTGGTGAGATGACCAGCTGCCGTGGTGCCAGCGCCTCTATTTCAGCCAGGGTGATGGCATCATTGCGGTACACCTGTACCTCAGCCCCCAGCTCACCCAGATACTGCACCACGTTGTAGGTAAAAGAGTCGTAGTTATCAATGACTAACAGCATGCACGTTAACATTTTGAATTCGGATAAAAAGAAACAGCAGGATCACCAACCTCAACGCCACGCTCAGCCCGAATCACCGGAACAGAACGGCACCGATGGTAGCACATCAATCGCCGATGTACTTCCCAACTGATACACGCAAAGATCGATCACCACCAGACTATGCTCAGGTATAACCCCGCAGTAAGAAAGCAGCCCTGCCAACGACCTGTTTCAACCACCGCTACTCCACTGCCAGGGCAGAGGAAAAACAGAAGGCAGGCATCTTACACCCAATATTATGGCGCTATCACTCAGAAAGTGCGTTTATCCAGCCTAAGAAAGTCGGACTGATGCAAGGCAAGCGGCTTTACTCAGAAAAAAGACAAAAAAAACCCCAGCAATGCCGGGGCGAGTAAGCTTGTGATAAAGAGCCGGTACCTGTGAGCCTCAGTAACGGTTCTGGGGAGACCTGTATCTCAGGAATTGAGTATACTGCCCTCCTTTATAAGAAAAACTCGAATTTAACTTAACAACAGATCGGATTTTTCGAACAATGTTGCATCACTTGAATTTCAAGCACTTACGTTACTTTCTGGTGGTTGCACAGGAGGGCACCATCGCCCGCGCCGCAGAATCACTGGCGATTACCCCACAAACTATTTCCGGCCAGCTCAAACTGCTGGAGGACAATCTGGGCATCGCACTATTTCAGCGTCAGGGCCGTCAACTGGTACTGACCCCGGCGGGCGAGCAGGCACGGGGCTATGCGGAGCAGATTTTTGCCATGGGCGAAGCGCTGCAGTCGCACCTGGCCAATCCGGGCGAGCCCCGTCGTCCATTTAACGTCGGTATTGCCGATGTATTGCCCAAACTGCTGTCCTACCGCCTGCTACAACCGGTGCTGGAGCTGGATGAGCCGGTGCGGTTGCAGTGTCGTGAGGGCAGCATGGAAACCCTGCTGGCCGATCTTGCCGCCCACAAGGTCGATATGGTGCTGACCGACCGACCGGTGGATTCAACCTTTCCGGTGCGGGCCTATAACCACCTGCTGGGCGAGTGCAGTCTGTCGCTGTTTGCCGCCCCCGCACTGGCGGCACAATACAGCGAGAATTTTCCCGCCTCACTGGATGGCGCGCCACTGCTGATGCCCACCGACGATACCGTGATCGGCGCCAGCCTGATGAAATGGTGTGACAGTGAAGGTCTGCGACCGCAGGTGGTGGTGGAGTGTGTGGACCATGCCCTGCTGGGCACGTTTGGTCAGGCAGGAAGTGGCATTTTCTGTGGCCCCAGCGCGATGGAGCCGGCTATCGAGCAACAGTTCAACGTCAAAACTCTGGGCCGGATTGAATCAATCCGGGAGCGCTTCTACGCGATTTCACTGGAGCGGCGCATCCGCCATCCGGCAGTGCTGGCCGTTACCAGCCAGGCCCGTAAAGTACTGGATCAGGGCTAGCAACACTATAACCGGGCGAACGATGCTCGCCCGGTTAAACCAGCCTTCAGAACAGCTGATCGAGTTGCTCAACCATCAGGTCAGGCCGGCTATCTGCGATATTCTGGCCGTGGTTATAGCCATAGGGCACGCAGGCCACCGGGCAACCGGCGGCACGGGCAGCCTGCAGATCATTCACTGAATCTCCCACCATCAGCGTAGTCGCCGGGGTGCTACCCAGCGCCTGCATCGCCTGCAATAACGGCGCGGCATCCGGCTTTTTCCGGGCCAGTGAATCACCACCGAGCACGCAATCGAAATACCCGCTCAGACCAAAACCAGCCAGCATCGGGGTGGTGAACTGCATCGGTTTGTTGGTGACGACCGCCATTGGCACACCCTCAGCTTTCAGCACATCAAGGCAGTACCGGACACCCGGATAAAGCACCGAACGTGCGGTCAGCTGCTCGCCGTAAAGCTTAAGAAACAGCGGGTAAGCCTGATCGAAGATCACCGGGTGCACGCTTGTAATGGAGATATCCATGTGCCGGGCCAATGCCCGCCGCACCAGCATCTGGGCACCATTACCGACCCATTGCCGTACAGCCGTCTCACCTACGGGTTCCTGCCCCATACGTGCCAGCATACGGTCGATCGCATGGGACAGGTCAGGCACGCTGTCGACCAGGGTGCCATCCAGATCAAATAACACCGCCTCTGGCAGCTGACCCGCAAATAACCGACGCATCAGCGTTTAACCGCAGCCAGCTCAGCACGCATCGCGTCGATGGTGGCTTGGTAATCATCGGTATTAAAGATGGCAGAACCTGCGACAAAGGTATCGGCACCGGCTTCGGCAATCTCACGGATATTATTAACGGTCACTCCACCATCAATCTCCAGCCGGATATCGTAGCCGCTTTCATCAATCAGCTTGCGTGCCTGACGCAGCTTATCCAGAGTGCGGGGGATAAACTTCTGCCCACCAAAGCCCGGGTTCACCGACATCAACAGCACCATGTCCACCTTATCCATTACATATTCCAGCTGGCTCAGCGGCGTTGCCGGATTGAAGACCAGGCCGGACTTACAGCCCGCATCACGGATCATCTGCAATGAACGGTCGATATGTTCGGAACCTTCTGGATGGAAGGTAATGATGGAAGCGCCTGCATCCACAAAATCACCGATCAGACGATCAACCGGCTTCACCATCAGATGAACATCAACTGGTGCGTCAATACCGTGCTTACGTAGCGCCTTACATACCATCGGACCGATGGTCAGGTTTGGTACGTAATGATTGTCCATCACATCAAAATGCACATAGTCAGCACCGGCTGCCAGTACATTTTCTACTTCTTCCCCCAGACGGGCAAAATCAGCAGACAGAATAGAGGGAGCAATTTTGAAATCGGCCATTATCGGTTCTCATTGGGTCATCAAGCGAAGGAACACTATTGTACCTCAGCTAACACTTGCTGCCACCCAGCCCTTGCGTATCTGCGCCCGGCTGCTGATAATCGACAGCATGAAGCCAAGGATACTGACTCTGCTGCTGGCTCTGGCCCTGAGCAGCACCCCGTTACAGGCCGCCGAAGGTGAACCCGCCAACGCGCCTGCCGACCCAGCCACGCCCGCTGCAGCTGATACTGCGCCGCGAGAGCGAATATTGCCTGACCCCAGCGCCGCCATACAGGCTGACCTGGCCCGTGCGCTGGACGCCACCACAGAACTGATCTGGCTGGAGAGCGGTGAACAAAAAACGCTGGCCCTGTCCGTCCCTCACAACACCCGTGAACAGGCAGGGACGGTCATCATTCTGCACGATCAGCACACCAGTGCTGACTGGCCGGAACTGGTCAGCACACTGCGTAAAGGCTTGCCCGACAAGGGCTGGGCCACACTCTCGCTACAGCTGCCAGATGCCCCCTGGGTTGAGCCACCGGCACGCTCGACCAGCGCCAGCTCGTCAACGCCAGCAAGCACAGAGGGCAGCACCGCCGACACCAG
>JAIBDV010000303.1 GCA_024686055.1 Neptuniibacter sp. | reverse complement strand
GCTCTGGTTTTTCGGCCCCTGCTGGCGGCGTTAGCCCCCGCAATCACCAGCTACCAGAGCTAATCCAGGCAAACGGGCAACCAAAGCCAGCGCGACCCCTAAAACGCCGCCCCCAGCATCATCACCCCACTCAACGTCAGCAACCCATTAGCAATATGGCGAAACTGCGCCTTGCTGATCCGCTGTAATGCCAGCTTGCCCAGCTGATTACCCATCATCGCCCCCAGGCCCAGCACCAGTCCCAGCCAGAGCCAGCTGCTGGGTGCATCCAGAAACCACAGATAGCCCGCCAGTTTAACCAGCTGCATCAACAGCGTGCTGATTGCCTTGGTGGCCAGGATCTGCTCCTTCTCCACGTTATAGTTGAGGTAAAACGGATTGAGCACCGGGCCGACGGCACCGATCAGGGCTGAGAGCAGGGCAGTGACGAAGCCTGCGCCGGTGAACCAGGGTAGCCGGGTTTTAAACGTCAGTCGGCCGCTGAACAGGTAATCGTTGAGGCCATTGAACAGCAGAAACAGCGCCACCAGGCCGCCGAGCCAGGGCAGGCTGATCTGGCTGAACAGCCAGCTGCCCAGCAGTGCGCCGCTGATAATGCCGGGCAGCAGCCAGCGCAGAATCTGCCAGTTGATCTGCTGGCGGAACAGCCAGCCACGGTGGGCTGCGCCCAGTACCGAGCCGGTACAGAGTACCGGGGCGACCAGCCCCAGTGGCAGCACTGTATTGAGCAGCGGGATACTCAGCAGCGCACCGCCACCTGCAGCCAGTGAGCTGAACAGCCAGCCGATGCTGCCTGCCAGAATCAGCAGGCTGATATTGAGCAGGTCGAAACTGGGAATAAGCAGGGCGGTACTGTCCATGGTGACTCCTGATAATCGGTGAGATGGGTATACTAAAAGGCTGGGTTAACCGCAAGATAACAGCAGGATGACAACCATGTATAAACTGGCATTTTTTGTTCCCCAGGAGAATCTGGAGACGGTCAAACAGGCATTGTTTGCGGTGGGGGCGGGGCGCATTGGTGATTACGACAGCTGCTGCTGGCAGACCCTGGGCACCGGCCAGTTTCGTCCGCTGGCGGGCAGTGATCCGCATATTGGTCAGCGCGGTGAGGTGGAGCAGCTGGCGGAGTGGAAGGTGGAGCTGGTGTGCCGTGATGAACTTATCCACAACGCAGTGGCGGCGCTGAAGCAGGCCCATCCTTATGAAGAGGTGGCCTACGATGTCTGGCAGCTGGCAGCTATTTGACGGCAACAGACTGTAGATAAGGTTATCCACAGAAACACTGAGTAACCTGTGGGATAAGCTGGGTATAGTCGTCTGATAACTGTGCCAGGGCCCGCACTCAGGCGATTCTGGCGGGCTGCTGTTTTTTCGCACGGCCCTGTTTTACGGGCGGATTGGCGGCCCGGTAAAGCGTGATAAATATATTGAACAGGGCCGGTCGAACTTGACGGGCGGTGGAAATAAAAGTTACCCACAGGGCGGAGTCAGTCTTTATGCTGGCGTCTGTTGCGCTCAATACTGATATGGCGCAGTGGAAACTCACCCTGTTTGCGATCGGCAAAATAGAACGTCAGCGCGTTGTGGATAGTTTCAAAGGCCAGTTCCTGCCAGGGGATCTCGTCTTCAGCAAACAGGCCGACTTCGAGGGTTTCTTCACCGACGCCAAATTCAGGCACGGCCAGCTCGGCCAGGTAGAGCATCTGTACCTGATTGACATGGACGATGGATGTCACGGTATACAGCTGCAGGTTGCTCGCTTCGGCGCAGGCTTCTTCGCGGGTTTCACGGGCGGCCGCTACTTCAACGGCTTCGCCATTCTCCATAAATCCGGCGGGTAGAGTCCATAAGCCGATGCGCGGTTCGATGGCGCGACGGCACAGCAACACCTTGTCCTGATAAACCGGGATACAACCGGCGACAATATTCGGGTTCTGGTAATGGATGGTCTGACAACTGCCGCAGACGTAGCGAGGGCGGCTGTCACCGGCAGGGACTTTCAGTTCAACGGCGCTACCGCACTGGCTGCAGAAGTTCATCATCTATCCTTTATAGAGTGAAGGCTCATTGTAGAGCCTGCCTGGTTGTCTGCTCAAGCGCCGTTACACTGATGCTCAACTTTCGGGTAAGACGGCGGTATGATCAAAGCAGGCTAATAATGACGAGGTCCTATGATACGCAAATTAAAGCAACGTATGGCACACCATCGTCCCGTCCGATTTCGCAGTGAGGGGCCTAAAGCCAGCGTGCTGGTGGCCCTGACTGAACATGCCGGTGATCCGGAAATTATCCTGACCCAGCGTGCCGCCCGCCTTTCCACCCATGGCTGTGAAGTGGCCTTTCCTGGCGGCAAGCATGATGCAACCGATCCTGATCTGCAGTTTACTGCGCTGCGCGAAGCCCACGAAGAGGTGGGCCTGCCACCGGAGCAGGTAGAGATTCTGGGCCCGCTGGGGCAGATCATGTCGAAACACCAGCTGCAGGTAACGCCCTGGGTGGGGCTGGTTGACCCGGCTGTCGAGCTGGTGCCCAACCCGGGTGAGCTGGAGGCAGTGTTCCGGGTGCCGGTGAGTTTCCTGCTGGAAAAAGCCCACTACCGTACCCATCAGATTCGCGCCTATGGTCGGATTCATGAGGTGCCTGCCTGGCAGTATGGTGATTACACCATCTGGGGGCTGACCGCCTATGTACTGACTGAGCTGTTGAATACGGCTTATGATGCCGGTATTCCGATGCGCGCCCGGCCAGAACACCAGCAAGCCAACACCAAATAAGGACGATCTCTATGCTGTTTACACTTGAAGGCCGTGCAGTCGAACTGCAGGGTGAGGAGCACTTTGTTGCCCACAATGCCACGGTACTGGGCTCGGTGACACTGCATGATTGCAGCAGCGTCTGGTTCAATGTGGTGATCCGCGGTGACAATGATCAGATCAGCATTGGCCGGGGCAGCAACATCCAGGACGGTGCCATTCTGCACACCGATCCGGGTTACCCGCTGACCGTGGGTCAGGATGTGACAGTGGGCCATCAGGCGATGCTGCATGGCTGTACGGTGGGTGATGGTTCGCTGATCGGGATCGGTGCGGTGGTGCTCAATGGGGCCAAAATCGGTAAAGGCTGCCTGATCGGGGCCAATGCACTGGTGCCGGAAGGAATGGATATTCCTGATGGTTCGCTGGTGGTGGGCTCACCGGCGAAGATAAAACGCATACTTAGTGATGAGCAGCAGCAGGGTTTGCTGGCCAACGCCCATAGCTATGTGGACAATATGCGCCGATTCAATCGCAGTTTTGAGCCCCAGCAATGATCCCTGAACAAATCGTCAGCAATGAAGAGCGTCCCGTGCGCAGCCCCTGTGTCAGTGTTTGCGCACTGGATGAGCATAATATCTGTATCGCCTGCCAGCGCAGTGGTCAGGAGATCTCCCGCTGGGGCGCGATGAGCAATAGCGAGAAACGTGCGGTGATGCACAAGGTCGCGCGCCGTGAACAGGGCGAGCGGGTATAACAAAAATAATACCAGGAGTAGTGCAATGAGAGTCATGGTTGATCTGTGTGTGATCCCGATTGATGTGGGTAATTCGGTGTCGGCCCATGTAACGGCCTGTCAGCGGGTACTGAAAGAGGCGGGTCTGTCGTACCAGATGCATGCGTACGGCACCAATATTGAAGGTGACTGGGATGAGGTGTTCGGTGCGGTGAAGCGCTGTCATCAGGTGGTGCATGAGATGGGCGCGGTGCGGGTCAGCAGCTCGCTGCGTGTTGGCACCCGTACGGATCGGGTCCAGACCATGGATGACAAGATTCGCAGTGTTGAAGAAAAGCTCAAAAGCTGAGTAAAGAAGGCAGACCGGAGCCGGTCTGCCTTAGCTGTCGCGAAGTCTCGCTCAGTCGTCGGTATCCTGCTTTTTCAGTACAGTAATCCGCACGGTTTTGATCAGGTTGTCGTTGATCTGCAGGGTTTCGATGCGGAAGTTGTCTATCTGCAGGCAGACATTGGCATCCGGGATCGCTTCCAGTGTTTCGGTGATCAGGCCGTTCAGGGTTTTCGGTCCGTCGGTGGGCAGTTCCCAGTCCATGGCTTTGTTGATATCGCGAATGGTCGCGGTGCCATCAATAAAGAAGCTGCCATCTTCCTGTGGATGAATGTCCTGGTTGTCGTCACCGCCCTGGTTCGACAGCTCGCCGACGATCTCTTCCAGAATATCTTCCAGCGTTACGATACCTTCAATATCGCCGTATTCATCGACCACCAGGCCGATACGACGGCTGTTTTTCTGGAAGTTCAGCAGCTGAGTCTGCAGCGGGGTGCTTTCCGGGACGAAGTAAGGCTCATGCACCACCTGCATAATCGCCGCTTTGCTGATGGAACCGGTGTGGAGGATCTGCGCCAGGTTACGCATGTGCAGCACCCCGACCACCTTGTTCAGCTCGCCCTGGTAAACCGGCAGCCGGGTATGGG
>JAIBDV010000139.1 GCA_024686055.1 Neptuniibacter sp. | reverse complement strand
GCCAGATCTTGATTTATCAGGTGCCGGTGCCGGAGCCGCTGCGCTTTATCGAAGCGCGGGATTCAGAAACCCGCAAGATGCACGCCCTGCGTGAGTACGGCGCGATGCAGGTCAAACTGTATGAGGATGTGGCCCGCTTTGGCCATATCGCCACCAGCTATGACTACCCGGTGATGGTGAACGGGCGCTACATGATGACGCCGTCGCCGATCCCGAAATTTGATAACCCCAAGCTGGACCGGATGCCTGCGCTGCAGCTGTTCGGGGCCGGATTTGAAAAGCGCATCTATGCGGTGCCGCCCTACACCGAGGTGAAAAGCCTCGACTTTGATGATCACCCGTTTGAGGTACAGCAGTGGGAGGGTAACTGCGAAATCTGCGGCAGCGATCACAGTTTCCTCGATGAGGTGATTACCGATGATGCGGGCAGCAAGATGTTTGTCTGCTCTGATACGGATTACTGCCGCGAGCGACTGGCAGAACAATCCGCAGTGGAAGTAGAAGAGGTGGCGTTATGAGTAATACGGCACAGACCTGGCAGGATATTGAGCCGCTGTTAAGTGTGCAGCAGCTGAGCAAATTTTATGCGCCAGGTAAGGGCTGCGGTGATGTCAGCTTTGATCTCTATCCAGGCGAAGTACTGGGCATTGTGGGGGAGTCTGGTTCGGGTAAATCGACCCTGCTCAACAGCCTGTCAGCCCGGCTGGCACCGGACGCGGGAAAAGTGATTTATCGCAGTGAACAGTTCGGTGAGCTGGACCTGTATGCCGGGGAGGAGTCCCTGCGCCGCCAGCTGATGCGCTCCGAATGGGGCATTGTTCATCAGCATGCGGCGGATGGCCTGCGGATGAATGTCAGCGCCGGGGCCAACATTGGCGAGCGGCTGATGGCAGTGGGTGAACGACATTACGGTGATATCCGTGCCCGCGCTGAACAGTGGCTGCAGGCGGTGGAGATCGACAGCAATCGGATTGATGACAAACCGACGCAGTTCTCCGGTGGTATGCAGCAACGGCTGCAGATCGCCCGCAACCTGGTGACCCATCCTCGACTGATCTTTATGGATGAGCCCACCGGCGGGCTGGATGTGTCCGTACAGGCCCGCCTGCTGGATCTGCTGCGCACGCTGGTGGCTCAGCTGGGACTGTCGGTGATTATCGTCACCCATGATCTGGCGGTGGCCCGCCTGCTGGCCCACCGGCTGATGGTGATGCGCCGGGGTGAAGTGGTGGAAAGCGGCCTGACCGATCAGGTGCTGGATGATCCGCAGCACCCGTATACCCAGTTGCTGGTCTCCTCCATTTTGCAGAATTGATGTCGGCATGTTGTAGCAGCGCACTCCGTGCGCGTCAGAACGCGGAGCGCAGTTCCGGACGCTCGCGGAGCGAGCTGCTACAGCGGGCAGGAAAAAGAGAACAAAACAATGACAATCATGATTGATGTACGCGGGGTGGAGAAATCCTTCACCCTGCACAACCAGGGCGGTGCCAGCTTCAGTGTGCTGGAAGCGGTGCAGTTGCAGGTGGTGGCGGGTGAATGCGTTGTGCTGCACGGCCAGTCCGGTGCCGGGAAAAGCACCCTGCTCAAGGCGTTATATGCCAACTATGCCGTCAGTAGCGGCAGCATTGTGCTGCGTGATGGTGAGCAGAGGGTGGATATTACCACGGCGCTTCCCCGGCGGATTCTGGCGCTGCGCGAGCGCACGGTGGGTTATGTCTCGCAGTTTTTACGGGTGATTCCACGTATTCCGACGCTGCAGGTGGTGATGCAGCCACTGCTGGATCTGGGAGTTGATGAGGCGGTGTGTGAAGACAAAGCCAAAGACCTGCTCAGTCGGCTGAATGTACCCGAGCGGCTGTGGAGCCTGTCGCCCAGTACGTTCTCTGGCGGTGAGCAACAGCGGGTCAATATTGCCCGTGGTTTTATCGTTGATTACCCGATTCTGCTGCTGGATGAGCCGACCGCCTCACTGGATGCGGCGAACCGTCAGGTGGTGGTGCAGCTGATTAACGAGGCCAAGGCCCGTGGCGCAGCGGTGGTGGGAATCTTCCATGATGAAGATGTTCGTGAAGCGGTGGCGGATCGGCTGGTTGATATCCGTGCTATCTGAAGCACGCAGTGGATAAGAGAAACGTGATGAACAACGAACAGATTCTGACCAATGCCCGGCTGGTACTGGCTGACCGGGAGATCACCGGTACTCTGGTGATGAATAATGGCGTGATAACCGATATCAATGAACAGATCAGCACGGCTCCCCAGGCAGAAGACCTGGGCGGTCACTATCTGCTGCCTGGGCTGGTTGAGCTGCATACCGATAATCAGGAAAAATATTTCACCCCACGGCCCAAGGTGGACTGGCCTGCCGAGATGGCGATGATGACCCACGATGCCCAGCTGGTCGCGGCGGGGATCACCACAGTGTTTGACTCAGTAGCGCTGGGCGATGTGATCGGCGACAGCACGCGGGTAGAGAAGCTGGAGGCGATGGTTGCGGCGATTGTTGAGTCAGAGCAGGCCGGGCGTAACCGGGTGCAGCATCTGTTGCATCTGCGTTGCGAAGTCAGCTTTCCGGGGTTGATGGCATTCTTCGAGCGCTTTATCGACACGCCAGGGGTGGGGCTGGTGTCGGTGATGGACCATGCGCCAGGTCAGCGCCAGTTTCCGGCGGAGAATATTCAGAAGTACCGTGACTATTATCAGGGAAAATATAGCCTCACGGATGAACAGATGGATATATTTATCGTCGAACAACAGGCTAACAGTGCTGAATTTGCGGATCGCTTTCGCCGCACCATCTGTGCCGCCTGTGATGAGCGGGGGATTGCACTGGCCAGTCATGATGATGCCACCCTGGCCCATGCCCAGGAGTCCGCCAGCTTTAATATGAAAGTGGCAGAGTTTCCGACCACCGTCGAAGCAGCCCAGGCCTCGCACCGGCTGGGCTTGAAAGTGCTGATGGGTGCGCCGAATGTGGTGCGTGGGGGGTCTCACTCCGGTAATGTGGCGGCTCATGAGCTGGCCCGACTGGGCTGTCTGGATATTCTCAGCTCGGATTACTATCCTTCGTCGTTGCTGCAGGCAGCGTTCCGGATCGCCCGGCTGGATAATGGCTACGACCTGCCACAGGCGATCGCGCTGGTGACGGCTAATCCGGCTCAGGCGGCCGGGCTGGATGATCGTGGCACTCTGGCGGTGGGAAAACGGGCGGATCTGGTGGAAGTGAAACCGGATGCAGCACTGCCGCTAGTGGAGCGGGTCTGGTGTGCGGGTAAGCGGGTGTTTTAACCGGTATCACCTGACACGATTCTGTAGCAGCTCGTTTCACGGGCGTCAGGGGCAGCGCTGTGAGTCAGACGCTCGCGGAGCGAGCTGCTACAAAGCAGCTCTGCGTGGTAATGCATATATCTCAAATTGGACTGAACATGAGCGGAACGTTGTTTTATCTGGTGGGGGCCTCGGGCTCCGGTAAAGACAGCCTGTTAACGGGTTGTCGGGCGGGCTTGATGCCCCACCACCGCTGTTGTGTGGCGCATCGCTATATCACCCGTGCCGCAGATGTGGGCGGGGAGAATCATATCCATCTCAGCGAGGCGGAGTTTGCTCAGCGAGGTGAATTGGGCATGTTTGCCATGCAATGGGACTCCCACGGCTATCGTTATGCCATTGGCAGTGAGCTGGATAGCTGGCTGGATCAGGGTATCAATGTAATCGTCAATGGCTCGCGGGAATACCTGCCTCAGGCGCTGGCGTTATACGATGAGCTGGTGCCGATTCTGGTGGATGTTGATAGTGAGCTGCTGCGCGCGCGGCTGACACAGCGGGGGCGGGAGACGTCGGAAGAGGTTGAACGACGGCTGGACCGCCATGCTCAGCTGATGCAGACCCTGCCTGCGGATAGTTACCGGGTGGATAACAGTGGTTCGCTGGCGCAGGGCGTGGCAGCGCTACTGGATATTGTGATCAGTCAGGGCTGGCAGCCAGCGGTCTGACTCGCCAGCCAGCAGCGACAAAAAACCCGATCCATGTGATCGGGTTTTTACGTTCTGGGCGCTGAAAACTTACTGGGCGTCCAGCGACTGGCCCTGGGTGCCCTTGCTGTCCGGCCCCATCAGGAACAGATACAGCGGCATAATATCGTCCGGGGTTGGATTGGTGGTTGGTGGCTCACCGGGGTAGGCGGTGGTGCGCATATTGGTGCGGGTGGCACCGGGGTTAATGCTGTTCACCCGGATATTGCTGATACCGTCGACTTCATCGGCCAGCACCTGCATCAGACCTTCGGTGGCGAACTTGGACACCGCGTAGGCACCCCAGTAAGCACGGCCCTTACGACCCACACCGGAGGAGGTGAAGATCACCGAGGCATCGTCGGACTCTTTCAGCAGTGGCAGCATGGCCTGGGTCAGCAAAAAAGCGCCGTTGACGTTAATCTGCATCACCTGCTGCCAGGTGGAGGCGTCATAGCCGTCAATCGGGGTACGCAGGCCGAGAATGCTGGCGTTGTTCAGCAGGCCATCGAGACGGCCAAATTCCGTTTCCAGCTTGGCGGCCAGTTCCTGATAGTCGTGCTCGGAAGCACTTTCCAGGTTCAGAGGCACCAGCGCAGGCTGGGGGTGCCCGGCGGCTTCGATCTCGTCATAGACCTGTTCCAGCTTTTCCAGCGTGCGGCCCAGCAGCACCACGGTGGCACCGGCGGCGGCGTAGGCTTTGGCCGCTGCGCGTCCGATACCGTCACCAGCACCGGTTACCAGGATTACACGGTCTTTTAGCAGTTGTTCGGGGGCTTGATAATCGTACATAGCAAAGCGACCTTATCAGTCCAGTGAATAGAGTGAGTTTAGCAACGGCAGCAGTTCATTACCGTGCGTGATGATGTGATCTGCCTGCCAGCTGGCAACGCTGTCGCTGGCATTAATATAGCCGTAACCGGCGGCAATCGTGCACATACCGGCTCGGCGGCCCGCTTCGATATCACGGATATGATCACCAACGTACACGCAGTGCTGCGGGCGAGCGTTGATCTGACGGCAGGCCATAAACAGCGATTCCGGGTCTGGCTTGCGCTGATTGACGTGGTCCGGGCAGATCACGCTGGCGGCCCGCTCTGTCAGGTTCAGCCCTTCGAGCAGTGGGCGGGTGTAGAGTTCGGGTTTGTTGGTGACAATACCCCAGGCGATACCCGCGCTCTCCAGCGCCTGCAGAGTACTGTCCAGGCCGTCAAACAATACCGTGTCCACGGCCAGGTGGCTGGCATACAGTGCCAGCATGCGCTGGTGCAGACGGTCGAAAGATGGGTCATCCAGGCTCAGCTCAAAGCCCGCTTGTACCATGGCGCGGGCACCAGCAGAGACATGGCTGCGCAGGGTGGCGTAGTCCATCGCAGGCTGGCCTTCTTCAGCCAGCAGGGCGTTGAGGGTCCAGTGGAAATCCGGCGCGGTATCCAGCAGGGTTCCGTCCAGGTCAAACAGCACAGCGTCCAGTGCAGTGGCCATGGGGGTTACTCCGGTTTTTCCGTGGCGATCATGTAGTTTACATCCAGATCACGCGGGTTCAGGCGGTAAGTTTTGGTTAGCGGGTTGTACACCAGCCCGGTCAGTTCGGTGGAGCGCAGGCCTGCTTCGCGGATCCAGTTACCCAGCTCGGAGGGGCGGATAAATTTGTCGAAATCATGGGTGCCGTTGGGCACCAGTTTCAGTATCTTTTCCGCGCCGACAATAGCAAACAGGTAGCTTTTCGGATTGCGGTTCAGGGTGGAGAAGAACAGCTTGCCGCCCGGTTTTGTCAGCTTTGCGCAGGCGCGAACGATGGATGAGGGGTCCGGTACGTGCTCGAGCATTTCCATGCAGGTGACCACGTCGTAGCTGCCGGCTTCCTGTTCGGCCAGCTCTTCCACGGTAATGCGGCGGTAGTTTACTTTTACGCCGCTCTCCAGCCCGTGCAGCTTGGCCACTTTCAGCGGCGCTTCGCCCATATCAATACCAGATACCTCAGCGCCACGCTGGGCCATGGACTCTGACAGAATGCCGCCACCACAGCCGACGTCCAGTACCTTTTTGCCCGCCAGCTGGCCGATGCGGTCGATAAAGCTGACGCGCAGGGGGTTGATATCATGGAGGGGTTTAAATTCGCTGTTGCGATCCCACCATTTGTTTGCCAGTTCTTCAAATTTGGCAATTTCGCTGGGGTCGACATTCTGGCTCTGGGACTGGCTCATGGTGCGCTACATCAATCAGATTGAGGGGCGGCTATTCTAGCACTGGCGCCAGGGTGAGGACAGAACCAGAGGCGTTGCCCGTTAATTCCATAGTCGTGTCATGGGGATGTGCATAGAGGCGTGCTTATTTTTCCAGTGTGGTATACTCCCCCGGTTGAAAATTCAGGCGCTTAGCGCCGTAATGCCTGGAACCTGGGGTAGCCAATACGCATGGGTGATCTAGCTAAAGAGATTCTGCCGGTAAACATCGAGGACGAGCTAAAACAGTCCTACCTCGACTACGCGATGAGCGTAATTGTCGGGCGTGCCTTGCCGGATGTACGAGACGGTTTGAAGCCAGTACACCGCCGTGTGCTATTTGCCATGGACGAACTGGGTGTTGACTGGAACAAGCCCTATAAAAAGTCGGCACGTATCGTCGGCGATGTGATCGGTAAATATCACCCGCATGGTGATAGTGCCGTTTATGAAACAATTGTCCGGATGGCGCAGGATTTCTCCATGCGCTATATGCTGATTGATGGCCAGGGTAACTTTGGTTCCGTTGATGGCGACTCCGCAGCAGCCATGCGATACACCGAGATCCGCATGGACAAGATCTCCCATGAGATGCTGGCGGACCTGGACAAAGAAACGGTCGATTTCGTGCCGAACTACGACGGCAGCGAACAGATGCCGGACGTTCTGCCAACGCGCATTCCGAACCTGCTGGTCAATGGTTCCTCCGGCATCGCCGTAGGTATGGCCACCAATATTCCACCACACAACCTGAGCGAAGTCGTTAAGGGCTGTCTGGCACTGATTGAAAATCCTGAACTGGATTGTGATCAGCTGATGGAATATATCCCGGGTCCGGATTTTCCGACCGGCGGTATTATCAATGGCCGGGCGGGTATTCTGCAGGCGTATCGTACCGGTCGTGGCCGTATTTATGTCCGCGCCAAGTACCACATTGAAGAAGACAGCAAAAACAAAGCCACGATTGTTGTGACTGAGCTGCCTTACCAGCTGAATAAAGCGCGTCTGATTGAAAAGATCGCTGAGCTGGTAAAAGACAAGAAAATCGAAGGCATCACCAATCTGCGTGATGAGTCCGATAAAGAAGGCATGCGTGTTGCCATCGAATTGCGTCGCGGCGAAGTGCCGGAAGTGGTGATGAACAATCTGTTCACCCAGACGCAGATGGAGAGCGTGTTCGGTATCAATGTGGTGGCGCTGGTTGATAAACAGCCACGCATCCTGGATCTG
>JAIBDV010000097.1 GCA_024686055.1 Neptuniibacter sp. | reverse complement strand
TGGGTTGCTGAGCGGTCATAACGGCAGTGTAACAGATCCGGGGTGAGTGGTTAGGGTGGGTAAAACAGATAACATTAATGATAATGGTTTGCATTATGTGTCAGCTTTTGTCAGTCTGCGCGGCTTCGATTACTCATCAGGATGACAGCTTGTATGTCTGTGCCGGTTTGTGCGCCTTCCGCTATTGTTTCTCAACCCGCTTTACAGGCTCAGGTGTTGATTGTTGAGGATGATCAGAGCCTGAATGAACTGCTCAGCCGCCAGCTGCGCCAGCGTGGCTACCAGGTGACCACCTGTTTTGATGGCGAGCAGGCACTGTGCTGCACTCGCCAGCAGACGTTTAACCTGATCCTGCTGGACTGGATGCTGCCCCGGCGTGATGGCCTCAGTGTATTGACTGCATTGCGGGCGCAGCACGATACCCCGGTGATTATGCTCACCGCCTGTGGTGACGAGCAGGAGCGCATCCGTGGCCTGCAATGTGGCGCAGATGATTACCTGACCAAGCCGTTTAATATCACCGAACTGATGCTGCGTATCGAAGCGCTACTGCGCCGTAGCCGTGGGGCGGTTAGCGCGCAGCTTCCGGCCGCGATGGGTTATGCCGGACTTTCACTGCAGGCTGATGGTCAGCAGCTGTGCTGGCAGGGCCAGTTGCAGCCACTGACCCCAACAGAGTTCAGCCTGCTGCAGCAACTGATGCGGTGTGCGGGTGAGGTGCTGAGCAAGCCAACCCTGTATCAGGAAGTGATGGGGCGGCCCTGGAGCCGTTATGACCGCAGCCTGGATATGCATATCAGTAAGCTGCGGCGCAAACTGGTGCAGCTGGGCTGCCAGAGTTGTCAGATCCAGACCGTCCATGGCCAGGGGTATCGATTGCGATGAGTCGGCGTCTGTACTGGAAATTATGCCTGAGTTTTGGCCTGGCCGCGGTGCTGCTGGTGTCTCTGGTCGGGATGGCCGGGGACTGGATTGAGCGGCAGATGAGCCTGCTTGACCCCGCTGACCAGCAGGAGATGCGGCAGTGGGCGGATAAAGCTGAGGCGCTTGGCCGTGCGGGCGACAGGCTGGCACTGGAGCGGTGGTTGCAGGCACTGCAGCAGCAGGAGAACACCCTGATTACGGTGGTCCGGGTAGAAGAATCCTGGTTGACCCCCAGTCTGGAAACACCGTTTACGCTGAACCGGATTGGCCGGGGGCTGGACTGGCCCATGCACCTGCACCACGACACACCGATTATTCAGATTCCGTTTACGGATGGCATTACCTCACTGGCCGTCCGCCTGCCTGCACGTATGCTGCCAGGGCGCTGGTGGCCTTACACCCATCGTTTACTCCAGGTGGTACCGCCGGTACTGCTGATGTTGCTGCTGTGTGCCCTGTTTTACCGCCATCTGATGCGGCCCCTGCGCCAGCTACAACAGGCCACCCGGCGCTTTGATGCCGGTGATTATGATGTGCGGGTGTATAACCCGACAGGGCGTCGCCCGGATGAACTGGCGGAGCTGGCGCAGACCTTTGACCGGATGGCCGATCACATTGGCGGGCTGATCCGCACCCAGCGCCACCTGATCCGTGACCTGTCCCATGAGCTGCGCACCCCGCTGACCCGGCTTGAGCTGGCACTGGATGATGATATGACCGCTGACCGGCTGCGTGAACGGGGCCGTAAAGAAGCCCAGGCCATGCGCCAGCTGGTGGAGGACACCCTGTTACTGGCCGCGCTGGAACATACCCCGCAGCTGGAGGTGACCCAGATGGTGGACCTGTCTCTGTTGCTGGAGGTTATCGCGGAGGATGCTCGCTATGAATACCCCGACCGGCAACTGTCATTGAGTCTGGCCGATGGGCTGGAGCAGCTGATCGCTAACGAACGGGCGTTAAGCCAGGCGCTGGAAAATATTATCCGCAACGCGCTGAGTCATACCCCGCCTGGATACGCTGTACAGGTGACGGCGCAACCACAGGATGCTGGTTACCGGGTGTGGATACAGGATCAGGGGCCTGGTGTGCCAGAGGCCCAGCTGAGGAATATTTTTCTGCCATTCTTTCGGCTTGATCGAGCCCGTAACCGCGCTGGTGGCGGGGCAGGGTTAGGCCTTGCACTGGCCCAGCGGCAGATCCAGGGGCTGGGCGGTGAGCTAGTGGCACAGAACCACCCAGCGGGTGGACTGGTGATGCAACTGTGGCTGCCCGGGTCATAGGGTTATAAATGTAAAAGATGTCAATCAGCTTCCGGTTTCATGGTTTATGAATGAGAATTAAATGCATCTACTGATCATTATTATTCTCATGGAGACGACGCTGATGTACCAGGCTCCCCGCCACCTGCTGACCGTTGCGATTGCAACCGCCAGTGCCACTCTGATTTCCCCGGCTTTCGCTGACACTCTGGACAAAGTACAGGTGACTGCACAGTCATCGGCTGGTATCGATGAGGTTATCAGCCGTGAGCAGCTGGACCTGCGTCAGGCATCGGACCTGGGAGATGTGTTCCGCCAGACGCCGTCGGTTTCTGTTGGTGGTTCACTGGGCGTGGCACAGAAAATTTACCTGCGTGGCATTGAAGATACCAACCTGAATATCAGTGTGGACGGTGCGGTTCAGGCCGGTTACCTGTTCCACCATCAGGGCCGGGTCGGCATTGAGCCTGAGCTGCTCAAAGAAGTAGAAGTACAGTCCGGTGCCGGGCTGGCCACCGATGGCGCGGGTGCGCTGGGCGGTGCTATCCGCTTTACCACCCGCGACCCGGATGACCTGCTGCGCGATGGTGAGAAAGCCGGGGCGCTGGTAAAACTCGGCTATTACAGCAACGGTGATGTACTGAAAACCAGCGGCACCGTGTTTGGTAAAGCCGGAGACAAGGTGGGCGTACTGGCCTCCCTGACCCGCCAGCAGGGCAATTCCTTCGATGATGGTCGTGGCAATACCATCAACAATACCGAGACGGATGTTGATAGCGGCTTCTTCAAACTGGTGGCAACGCCGACTGAACAGCAGCGCCTGAGCCTGAGCCATGAAGTACGTTACGACGACGGTGAACGCAACCTGCGGCCGCACTTTGTTGCGGCGGGCTGGAATCCGACAAACCGTCAGGAAAGCCACCGTAAAACCACCACCCTGGGCTATGACATCAACCCGGCCGGTGATGCACTGGATATCGAAACCACGTTTTACAGCACCGATGCCTACCTGACCCAGGACGGTGCCGATAGCCCGAAAGATGGTGCCGGGGTGAAAAGTATCGGTGCGGACCTGCGCAATACCTTGCGTGAAGGCGCACATACGCTGGTGTTTGGTGGTGATTACCGCCGCGATACCGGTTACTACATCAACCCGGAAACGCCGGTCACAGATGAAAAAGCCCGCGTTGCTGGCCTCTACCTGCAGGACCACTACCAGGCTACATCGCAGCTGCTGGTTACCGCCGGTGCTCGCTATGACCACTACAGCCTGGACGATAGTGATGGCCAGTCGTTCAGCAACAGTGGCATCAGCCCTAACCTGGGCATGGAATACAAACTCAGCGATGCGCTGACGGTTAACGCAGGCTATGCCCGTGCCATGCGTGGTCCCAAGGTTAAAGAAGCGTACATGCTGGGTTATGCGGTCAACAGCCTGTCCCTGAAAGAGGAAACTGCCGATAACCTGGAGCTGGGCCTGAACTATAACCAGGGCGCGCTGAGCCTGGAAGGCACGGTCTTTGTCAGCCATATCGATGATTTTGTAGATCGCGTCAATCGCAGCTCGGTTGAGAATACCGGCGATGTAAAAAACCGCGGTATCGAGCTTAAAGCCGGTTATGAGTGGGAGCAGACCCAGGCCAGCCTGAGTTTCAGCCACAGCCGCCCGGAACTGGACGGTGAACCGCTGAGCGATGGTGATATGTCGGTTGGCACCACAACCGGTGATCAGTGGGTCGCGGATGTGCAGCACCAGCTGCCTGAGCAGAACCTGATGCTGGGCTGGAGTGGCACCTTTGTACACCACCTTTCACGCGTGGCCAGTGGTCGGGCAGAAAAGCCAGGTTATGGCCGTCATGATGTGTACGTTCGCTGGTTGCCAACCGCCACGGATGATCTGAGCCTGACCCTGACGGTAAACAACCTGTTCGACAAGCAGTACATGGATCATGCCAGCTACGGCGTATCGACCAGCAGCGGTAATGTGATTGGCCTGCCGGAAGCGGGTCGTGATATCCGTCTGAGCCTGGCGGCGCGATTCTAAGCCTGGATTATGACGGAGCGAGCAAGCCGGGTGGGGCGTAAAAAATCAGTCTGGACGAATTATCGGCTGGTGCGCACCGTGCATGTATACAGCTCGATGTTGATGTTGCTGATCATGCTGTTTTTTACCCTGACCGGTGTGACGCTGAACCACCGGGACTGGTTTTCCGGCCGGGGTCAGGCCAGTGAGCAGGTCGTAAATCTGCCCGCTGATCTGGCCCGGCACCCGGCCTGGCAGACTGACCCGCTGGTGGTGGCGGCAGCGCTGCGCCAGTGGCTCAGTGCTGAGCACGGGGTACGCGCGGCCTATGTCAGTTATGACTGGGATGCGGATGATCAGCTGTTGCTCATTGACTTTAAGCGGCCGGGCGGTCGCAGCAGTGTCGAGGTTTCCCCTTCCCAGACACAGCTGCTACTTGTCCAGCAGCCTAAAGGCAGTGTGGCACTGCTTAATGATCTGCATATGGGCCGTTATAGCAGTGGCTGGTGGCGTGGGTTTATCGACCTGTCGGCGCTGGTGATGCTGCTGTTCACCCTGACCGGGGTCTGGCTGGTGATTCCGCAACACAAGCGGCGGCTGCGATTGCTGGTTGTCAGTGGGCTGGGGCTGGCAGTCACTGTGCTGTTCAGCGCGCTGGCAACGGTGTCGTTTTAGTCGTCAGCTGGCAGCCTGCTGGGCTGCTGGCGTTCTTCTAACGAGAATTTCCTATGAAACTTTTAAAACCACTGGTTGCATCGCTGCTGCTGGGGCTGGCAACGCCCGCTCTGGCTGCGCCGGCGCTGAGTGTTGAATTTGAACTGCCGCTGATCGACAGCGGCGAGGCCCATCGGCCCTTTGTCGCGGTCTGGGTCGAGCAGGCGGGTAAGCCGGTGCACTCACTGGCGCTATGGATGGATGATAACGAATGGGAGGTTGATCTGCGTCGCTGGTGGCGCAAAGCCGGACGTTATGGTGATCAGAAACTTGATGCCGTGACCAGTGCGACCCGTGGCGCGGGCAGTTATCAGCTGAACTGGGACGGGCGTACCGCCAGTGGCCAGCCGTTAGCCGCGGGTAAATATCTGCTGGTACTGGAAGCCGTGCGTGAAGATGGCAATCGCAGCCTGCTTAAACAACCTTTTAACCTGGGCGGTGAGGCACAGCGCTTCAGCCTGCCTGCGGGCCAGGAGATTGGCCCGGTCACCCTGATTGTTGGAGCATCAAAATGACGCTGAATACCGTTCTACGTAATATCGCCTGTAGCGCAGCGCTGCTGGCGGCAGCGCCGCTGGCCAGTGCCCATTCGTTATGGATTCTGCCGGGGGATTTTAATATCGCCGGGGAATCAGATAAATGGATCACCGTGGATGTGAGCGCCTCAAACACCATCTTCAAGGCGGATAAACCGATCGACCTGAAAGGGCTGATGGTTACCGCACCGGATGGCACCACGACTCCGCTGGCCAGCTTTACTGAAGGCAAGCGGCGTTCTGTGTTCGATATCGAACTGCCTGCCCAGGGCAGCTGGAAATTGCAGATGCAGTCCGGCCCGCGCTATATGACTTTTTATACTGACGCTGAAGGCAAACATCAGCGCCTGTTTATGGACAAGCAGAAGGCCAAGGCGAAATTGCCTAAAGGTGCAACCGAGGTGATGAGCTGGGCGGGGCACCGTAATACCCTGAGCTATATCACTCGCGGAGCGCCTACTGAAGCGGTGCTAAAGCCGCAGGGTAAAGGGCTGGAGCTGACTTTTTCGACCCACCCCAATGATATTGTTGCTGGTGAGCCGGTGCAGATGACCTTGCTGTTTAATGGCAAGCCGGCCCCGGAGATGGAGCTGGAACTGACCGCCGATGGCACCCGCTATCGGGATGACCGGGCAGTAACGGCACTGCACACCGACGCTAAAGGCCAGTTCAGCTTTACCCCGGCCCAGGCCGGGCGCTATATGCTCAGCACTGATAAAGAGCAGGACAGCACGAATGACCGTGCTGACAAAATGGGCTGGAGTCTGCTGCTGACCTTTGAAGCGCAGCTGCCCTGAAGGCACATTGCTGGCCGCGTACTCACGCGGCCAGTGTTTCAGGACGGGGATTCAGCGTCGTGCGCTTGAGTAAAATAACGTCTGGCGTTTTCCAGGTTGGCAATGGGGGAGAACATGGCAAAATTAAAGCTGTCCAGTGGCTGGTTATTTTGTACCGCCATTGGCCAGTCAGGGTTGGCCAGAGCGGTTTTCCCCAGTGAGATAACGTCAGCCTGATTGCTTTCCAGCATGGCTGTTGCCAACTCCGGTTGGCTGACGCCGCCATTGGCGATCACCGGTAATCCACTGATCTGTTTTGCCAGCGACGCCAGCGAAGGACTGCCAGCAAAGGCCGGTTCGTTTAACAGTGGCTCTGTTGTGTGAAGGTAATCCACGGGGCTCTCAGCCATTAGCGTGAAAGTCTGGCGCGCTGCCGCGTCGGCTTCTGGCCAGCGATACTGGCTGTCGTTTACCTTCGTCTGGGAAAACCGGACACCCACAACAAAGTCAGGCCCCACAGCTTCGCGGACTGCACTGACGATTTCCTGATAAATGCGTAAACGATTGGTCAGGTTTCCCCCATATTTGTCCTCTCGCTGGTTGGTGTAGGTGGTCAGGAACTGGTCCAGCAAATAGCCGTTAGCACCGTGTATTTCCACCCCGTCAAAACCCGCTGATTTGGCCAGTAAAGCCGCCGCTGCAAAGCCCTGGATCGCCGCCTGGATATCATCTTCACCCATGGCTTGCGGTAACCGGTAATCACCCTCGCCGTAGTAAAAAGACATCTGTTGTCCCAGCGGCTTTACGGCTGAAGGGCCGCTGCTGTGAGCCGCATATTTGCTGTATTGGGATAATGCCCCGGCATGCATCAGCTGGGCGATGATCATGCCGCCTTCGCTATGCACCGCATCGATAATCGGTTGCCAGCTTTGTGCCTGTTGCCCATTGGTCATCCCTGGCTGTTGTCGGTAACACTGGCTAAACAGCTGATCGGTGTATAAACCTTCGGTAATAATCAAGCCAAAATCACCCGCTGCATATGCCTGGTAGTACTCGCACATCAGCGCAGTGGCTGTGCCATCGTCATTGGCGCTGACCCGTGTCATCGGCGCAACCGCGAGGCGATTTCGAATATCCATATGACCGATCCGGGCTGGCTGGAATAGCGCTGCATTGTTAGCTGTCATCGTTGTTGTCTCAGGTTCGTTAGAAGTCCTGCGTACTTTGACAGCAACGAAAAAGGGTGTGAATATCGGTTTTACCTAAAACATTATTAACTTTTTATTGAATATGGCCGGTATTAATCAGCTCGAAAGTCTCAGAATTTTCAAAGCGATTGTGGAATCAGGCAGCTTCACCGCAGCGGGGCAGCGGCTTGGTGTCTCTACAGCCAGAGTGTCGAAAGCCATTGAGCGGCTTGAAGCAGAGCTGGCAACAACACTGTTTATCCGCAGTACACGGCATATGCAGATTACCGAGAGTGGCGAGCGCTGCTACCGGCGTGCACTGGCGTTGCTTGGCCAATGGAAGGAGCTAAAAGATGAGCTGGTCGAAACGCACGCCAGCCCCAGAGGAAAGTTACGCATCAGCGTGCCGATGACCTGGGGACTGTGCAAGTTTGCCCCGTTACTGGCTGAGTTTATGGAGACTTACCCTGAAATTACGCTGGATGTGCAGATGACGGATCAGCACGTGAATGTACTGGAAGGAGAGTATGACCTGGTACTGCGGTTAACATACCAGCTAGCGGACAGCGCTTTGCTGTGCCAGCGTATTACCGGTTATCGCTTTGTCGCCTGCGCGGCTCCGGCTTACCTGGCCCGCCATGGTGAGCCGTTACATCCTCAGGATCTCAGACAACATGCGTGCTTGCTGTATAACCTGCAAGGGACACCGAAAAAATGGCAGTTTTTCGAGGGAACCAGATCTGTCGATGTCTATATTGAGCCGCGCTTGCAGTCGAATAACAGCAAGTTGTTCCATGCCGCACTAGTGACAGGCCAGGGCATCACCTTGATTCCTGAGTTTGTGGTCGCTGATGATCTGAAAACAGGTCGCTTAGTGCCTGTTTTAGCCAGCTTTGGCACGCCAATGCTTACCTTGTACTCACTCAGGCCCAGAGATCATATGGCATCCCACAGATTGAAACTGCTACACGATTTTTTGACTCAGCAGCTGGGTGAACCTTTAGCCTGAAACTCTGGCCCGACAGGTTATGCTCAGCGATCAGCGCGGCCAGACCGGGTGTTTCTCATCAATCACAAAAGGGTGGCTGTGCTGATCGCCCTGCTGGCCGTGGCCCTCATGCCAGTGCGGGTCATCGGCGGCCAGTCCTTCATGGCTATGCTGCAGGTTATCAGTGTCTTCCACCGGCCAGAGCCGATAGCCCAGCACGGCCGCCAGTGCCGCCAGTGCGGCCATCAGGCTGAACGTGAGGCTCCAGCTCAGGTTGGCACCCAGCCAGCCTACCAGCGGGTAGGTGAGTAACCAGCAACCATGGGACAGCGCAAACTGGGCGGCGAACAGGGCGGGGCGGTCCTGGTGGTGGGCCGAGCGTCGCAGCAGCTGGCCCGCCGGGGTCTGTACCAGCGACAGCGCCAGACCGAGTAAAAACCACACCGCAATCAGGCCATTGTAGCTGTCGATTAATCGCCCGGCCAGTAAACCACAGCTCACCAGCACCGCGCCTG
>JAIBDV010000009.1 GCA_024686055.1 Neptuniibacter sp. | reverse complement strand
TCAGGGTTTATCATGGGCCCTGTCAGACTTATATGGAATGTTTGGAGTGCTGTTATGGCAGAGATCATGATTCATCACCTGGCGCTGACCGGCGTTAAATGTGCTGGCTGTGTCCGTTCGCTTGAGCGGGCGCTGGTGGCGGCGGATGAAGTAGAGGACTACGCCGTCAATTTTGCCGAGCGCAGTGTGGCTATTCAGAGCCCGTCTGATGCGGCACAACTGATCGCGGTGATTGAGGCGGCAGGTTATGGTGCCCAGCCAGTTGATGATAATCAGGACCCGCAGATTCAGGCTGATATCAGTCGCCAGCAGTATTTGAGCCTGTTACGGCGCAGCGCGATCGCGCTGGCTGTGGGTGCGGTGCTGATGGTCTCGGGCTTGCTGAATATGATGCCTGACCTTACCCAGGGCCGTGGTCAGCTGACGGCTGTGCTGATGGGGCTGGTGACGCTGACCGTGATGATCAGCAGTGCCCGGGGTATTTATGCCGGTGCATGGCTGAGTATCAAACGTCGCAGTCTGAATATGGATACGCTGATTGGTCTGGGAACCGGGGCTGCCTGGCTGTATTCGACGGTACTGATTGTGCTGGCCTGGCTGGCGCCAGCACAGCTGGCGATCACCGGCGGCCACCTTTACTACGAAGCCACGGTGATGATTCTGGGCTTTATTCTGGCCGGTCAGGCACTGGAGTTACGTGCCCGTGGCCAGACTGCCGATGCGGTGCGCTCACTGCTGAACCTGCAGCCGGATCAGGCCTGGCGGGAGCGTGATGGCCAGTTACAGCAGGTGCCGGTGGCACTACTGGCACTGGGCGATCGCGTACTGATCAAACCTGGTGAACGTGTGTCGGTGGATGCTCAGGTGGCAGAGGGCGACAGCTACGTTGATGAGTCCATGCTGACAGGGGAGCCGGTACCGGTTCACAAGTCTGCGGGGGACACGGTGACAGGTGGCACCCTGAATGGTCAGGGTAGCCTGTGGGTGCGTGTTGCGCGCACGGGTAGCCAGACGGTGCTGGCGCAGATTATCGCGACGGTGCGTCAGGCCCAGAATGGTAAGCCACCACTGGGGCGGCTGGCGGATAAAATTGCGGCAGTGTTTGTGCCGGTCGTGATTGCCATAGCGCTACTGGCAGCGCTGATCTGGCTCTGGCTGGGGCCTGACCCTTCGCTGGGGTATGCGCTGGTGGTTTTGATGACGGTGCTGATTGTGGCCTGTCCCTGTGCGCTGGGGCTGGCGACACCGATGTCAGTGATGGTCGGCGTGGGACGGGCTGCACGTAGCGGTATTCTGATTCGAAATGGCGATGCGTTGCAGCAGGCCGGTCAGGTGACGACGGTGATGCTTGATAAAACCGGGACGTTGACCGAAGGTCGCCCGGTGGTGACCGCTGAGGTACGCAGTGCTCAGTTTCAGGGAGATGACACCCTCGCACTGATAATTGCCAGTGTTGAGCAGAAATCAGAACACCCACTGGCTGCTGCGCTGGTGGCGCATCTGACGGAGTCCGCTGCTGTAACGCTGCCTGAGGTCACTGAGTTTAGCGCCACGCCGGGTGCGGGTGTTGAAGCGCTGGTGAATGCTCAGCGAGTGCTGATTGGTAATCAGCGCTGGCTGGAGGAAGCGGGCGTGGACTGCCGCGATCTTGATGAGGAAGCACAACAGCACAGTCAGCAGGGCTGTTCACTGGTATGGGTTGCGCTGGGAGGTGTACTGGCCGCGCTGTATGGTGTCCGTGATCCGATCAAAACGGATGCCCGTGAGGCCGTTCATCAGATGCAGCAACAGGGGCTTAAGGTTGCCATGTTGTCCGGGGATAATGAACGCAGCGCCCGGGTGATTGCCGCTGAGCTGGGGATCAATGATGTTTACGCCAATGTTCGCCCCGAACAGAAACAGGCTGTTGTAGCCCGTTTACAGCAGCAGGGTGAATGCGTGGCTATGGTGGGTGATGGCATTAACGATGCGCCTGCGCTGGTACAGGCGGATGTTGGCTTTGCCATGGGTAATGGTACGGATATCGCGATTGAAAGTGCTGATGTGGTGCTGATGCGGGGTGAGCCATCGCTGGTGGTCGAGGCAGTATTGCTGTCTCGGGCGACGGTGAAAAATATCCATCAGAACCTGCTGGGCGCGTTCATTTATAACGCATTGGCCATTCCGGTGGCGGCAGGGGTGCTGTTTCCACTGACCGGATTACTACTCAACCCGGTGATTGCTGGCGCAGCGATGGCGGCATCCTCGGTGACGGTGGTAACCAATGCCAACCGCTTACGCTGGCGTAAGCTGGGCTGATTATCAGCGTGCAGGATCTGTTGCAGCCATATCCCTGGTTGCAACACGGTGGGGCGGGCACCTGGATGTGCCAGTCGCGACAGACAAGTTACTGACATATCGCCTATAAACGCCAGTCTATTGGAATACCGCCACGTCGACTGTGGTCAGGCGGTTTCAACAACGTCAATGTCTGCCTTTTCCATCAACTGTTCTACGGTGCCAGGCCTGGCCAGTAGAAAGCCTTGTAGCTCATCACAGCCCACGTTGCGTAAAAATTCCTGCTGCGCTTGCGTCTCGACCCCTTCAGCAACAACGTTTAATCGCAGGCTGTGGGACATCTGGATAATGGCCTGAACCAGCACCACATCATCATCGTCATCGGGAACATCACGGACAAAGGACTGATCTATCTTGACAGTGCTGACTGGCAGTTTTTTCAAGTAAATCAGTGATGAGTAGCCGGTACCGAAATCATCCACGGACAGTGAAATGTCCATTGCCCGTATCAGATCCAGGGTATGGATGACCTCATCAATGTTTTCCATCACATGGGTTTCCGTGATCTCAAGCTCCAGCAGGTGAGGGTCCAGTTTTGACTCGTTCAGTGCTTGCTCAAGGTCGAGCAGCAGACGCGTATCGCGCAGCTGGCGCGGAGACAGGTTCACGGAGACGGGTATCTGTGCGCCGGACTGGTTCCAGTGGGCAGCCGCCAGACAAGCTTCTTTGAGTACAAAACGACCGATGTCTACGATCAGGGTCGAGTCTTCCGCAATCGGTATGAACACCGCCGGGGATACCGGGTCCTGTCCTGCAGGGTGCCAGCGCAGCAATGCTTCTGCGCCGACAACCCGTTCGCCGTCAATATCAAACCGGGGCTGAAAATTGAGGAACAGTTCCTTTTTTCCCAGTGCGGCACGCAGGCCTTCCTCCAGCAGATTACGCTGCTGGTTCTGTGCATTAAGGTTTTCATCGAAAAACTGGACGATATTGCGCCCACGTTCTTTCGCCTGGTACATGGCCAGGTCGGCATGACGGGTCAGGGTTTCGGTATCTTTGCCATCTTTATCGACAATGGCGATGCCGATGCTGGTTGATGTGAAGCAGCGAATACTGCCCAGATCATAGGGCTCACGCACTGAACCGAGAATGCGTTGGGCAATGGATTTTAACTGTCCCAGATTTTGAATATCGCGCACAATAATAGTGAACTCATCCCCGCCCAGCCGGGCGACGGTATCTTTGGCTCCTACACAGGCGTGTAAGCGGTTAGCAACCTGCTGTAACAGTGCATCGCCCGTATTATGGCCATAGGTATCGTTAATGCTTTTGAAGCGGTCCAGGTCAAGGAACATCACCGCCGAGTTCCAGTGGTCACGGTTGCGCGGTGCTTCAATGCATTGTTCCAGTCGCTGATAAAACAGTGACCGGTTTGGTAACCCGGTCAGGTTGTCGTACAGCGCCATACGTTCCAGTCGCACTTCGGCGGCTTTAAGTTCGGTGATATCGGTAAACAACAGCACAAAGCGTGGTTCCATGGCTGGACTGAGCAGCGGTGTTATCGACACCAGTACAGGAACTGACTCGCCATTTCGATGCTTGAGTACACACTCACCTTGCCAGCGGCTGTTGCTTGCGAAGGCTTCCAGGCTATCAGGGTGGCTTTGTAAAAATGCCTTGATAGCGTCATGGCCCTGGGTAAGGGTCTGGCCACTAATCTCAGTGAAGGCCCGGTTGATGGTCAGAATCATCTGCTCGGCATCCAGCACTACAATCGCTTCGGCGGTTTCTTCAAATACCTGCTGTGCCAGTTTCAGTTCGCCTTCCGCCTGCTTCATCGCGGTAATATCAGTCGCAATACCGCCAATGGCGTAGGGGGTGCCCAGCTCATCAATGATCGGGAACTTACTCATCAGTAAGGTTATCTGACCGCTGGGGCTGGACATTTTCAGCTCATAGCTTAGCGGTTTTCCGGTACTGAGTATTTGTTCATCTGCAGCGCTGACAACTTCCATAACGCCGTTGTCCAGTACCTGATGATCAACCTGGCCAATCAGCTGCTCGGGTGTCTGGCCAATAACATCAGCCATCCGCTGGTTCACCAGCCGGTAACGGTGAGCTATATCTTTGATAAAGATTAAATCGGGTGAGTTATCGATAATGCTGGCAAGCCGCTGATCGCGATCCTGAATCCGTAGCAACATGAGTTCAAGTGCATGGCCGACGCGGTCAAACTCAGTAAATTTTGCGCCGGAAAACGAAGCTGGAACACCACTTTCAGGCACTTGTTCAGCATAGTTTATCAGTTGAGCCAGTGACCGATGGGTCAGGCGGTAGATCACCCAGATTGCCAGCAGGCCAAAGACGATAACGGCAATCGCCGCGTGGATCAGGGTGCGAAAATAGGTGTCTTTGAGTGCCGTAAATGCACTGTTGGGTAGCAGCATGCGGATACTGAACGATTCAGACGCATCAATTTTCAGGAAGTGGTCGCGCAATATAAACTCTTTGCGTGCCTCTACCTGATTAATAATCGTGGTGGGCTCACGGAGTTGCGCCAGCTCGCCCGGGTTGTGTTCAAGCCCGCCAAGCAGATTTTTTTGGTGACTTAGCGAAATCGCATTTGAGCCGAACAGCTGTTGTAACTGGTTCATGAGCCAGTAATTGTTGTTTAGCAGGACATAGGTGTTGAGTTGGCCGACTACTTCGCCAAGTTCAGGTTCGACGATCGGTAGTACAAGCCTCATCAGGTAGTGGTCTGTATTGCCGGATTGTTCATGGATGCTATGCCAGCGACCGGAAATTTGGGGGCGTCGGCTGATACTGTTCAGTGGCAGGTTCAGGTTGATAATGCCTGTGTTACGCACCTCGACCAGCTCACCTGAGCTACGGGTTATTACGACAGCGTCAATGCGTTGGCCGCTGTCACCGTCGAGCAGGGAGTCAACGATGTTACGTATGCCAATGTGATCGTTACGATCCAGTGCGCTACTGAGTTCGTTTACCTCGATCAGTTCATGGCTTATCTGGTAGATATTGCTGAACTGCTCACCCAGTAAGCTGAGCAGAGTGCGCTGATCACGGTGGTAGGTTTGTATGATTTCCTGTTGCAAAGCCCGCTGTGCAGCGAGGTACGCTGAACTTAGCAGTATGGCGGAGACCACACTCAGTAATATCAGTACCAGTATCATTAATACTGTGGAAAAACGGATAGTACGCACTTAGTGGGTATCCTTATCCAGGTCGCTAAGCCGGAAGGCTTCCCTTGTTAACCGGCGAATATCAGTATCTGAAGTCTGATTGTGCAGCAGCTTTATATGACCGGCGAATATATGCGGCACAGTGGAGGGCTTGCCTTCAAGGTCCAGTTTAATGGCCTCCGCCATAGCGACGCCATTGTCGTCGTTCATACGCATCACCGTGACATCCAGCCCGCCTGCCTGCAGGGCCTCCAGCTCACTGCTGCCACCGCCCCAGCCATTGAGCAGTATCTTGTCTTCCAGACCCTGCTCTTTCAGTGCCTGTAAGGCACCGAGCGCTATGTCGGTTGAATTGGCGTAGATCATATTAATCTGAGGGCTTTTTTTCAGGGCGCGAATCGTGGCTTTATAGGCTTTTTCTCGGTTGCCATTGGTAAAGTACTGGGCCACCTGGCGGACATCAGGGTAACGGGCAGCTTCGTTGGCAAAGGTATCACCGCGCATTTTGCTGATGTAACCTGGAGAGAAATACAGCATCAGGTAATTCGCCTGATAGTTGGTTTTTTTTAACATCCAGTCCGCTAGCAAACGCGTGCCCTGGGCGTGGTCGAAACCAACGTATAAGAAAGGCCGGTGCGATTGCCAGTCTGCCAGTGGGGTCGTGATGTTCTGCAGAATGAGTTTGGGTGTACCTTTTGCCAGTACCTGTTCAATCAGTCGACGCTGGCGCACGGTTTCCAGGGTAAATACCAGGTAATCCGGTTGCCACTTTAGTGCTTCATTTAATTGCTGGCTTTGTAATGGTGCATCAATAGAAGGGCGAGAGAGGAAGGTTTTAAGTTCATATTGCAGGCCTGTATTCTTAAGGCGATGCTCAAATGAGGTCAGACTACGGTGCCAGTAGTCTGAGCTTTGCAGTCCCGGGTAGATAATTGCTATTTTGGCTGGGCGTTGCTGGGCAGACTCAAGTGGGCTGGCAGGCTGATGAACCTTGCGCGAGAAGTCTTCCATTAATGGGGTCTGTGCAGGGTTTTGGGCGATATAGTCCTGTATACGGATATATTCTTCAGCCGTGAAAGCAGCCGGTGTATGGAGCCAGAACAAAGCCAGTACCAAGTGGGCTATGTAGCGGTGGAAACGCGCATCCATCATTATCGTCGACCTCCCGTCAACTCGGGCTTATCTGCCCGGTGTCTGATTTGTGCTCAGGATACATCTGGCATCATGTCGATGTGTAACCACCAGCATGTTGGACTGATTTTGTTACCTTATGTCCGGTTCTTCTATCTCTAGAATATCGAATTCCTGTTTCGATGCCAATTAAGCACGCTAAAACAAATACTTACCTTGATCTCACTACCCGTTGAGGGTGATCCTTTTTATCTGGCGTGCAAGTTGCTGGCTAACCACGAGTTTATGTTGATCCATAAAAGGTTGCATCTGTTGCCTTTTTATAGCGTTCAGACGAACCTTCTGTTGTCTAAGATAGCCGCATTCTGGCGATTATGCCTGTTATTTACAGCGCACCAAGGTTTTGGTTTGGCTGTCACAAAAGATGGATTTCCGGTATCTTTAACAGCTATTTGATTGAATGGCTGATTGAGAAAACACTCGACAATGATCATTAAACCGAAAACTCGTGGTTTTATCTGCACTACAACTCACCCGACTGGTTGTGCACAGAACGTGCGTGAGCAGATTAGCTACACCCAGCAGCTGGGGAGTCAGGACAGTGGTCCAAAACGTGTTCTGGTGATCGGTTCGTCCAGTGGTTATGGCCTGGCGTCCCGTATTACAGCAGCGTTTGGCTACGGTGCTTCAACGATAGGCGTCTTCTTCGAGAAGCCAGGTACTGAGCGCAAGCCTGGTACGGCGGGCTGGTATAACTCTGCGGCGTTTGAAAACGCCGCAGCAGAGTCAGGCCTGTACGCTAAAAGCCTGAATGGCGATGCGTTCAGCCATGATGCCAAACAGAAAACCATTGATCTGATTAAAGACGATCTGGGTCAGGTTGATCTGGTTATTTACTCACTGGCGTCGCCGGTACGTAAAATGCCAGACAGCGGTGAAGTGGTGCGTTCCTGCCTGAAACCTATCGGTGAAACCTACCGTTCAACGGCGATCGATACTAACAAAGACATTATTATCGAAGCGGAAGTTGAACCGGCCACTGAAGAAGAGATTGCTAACACGATCACCGTGATGGGCGGCCAGGACTGGGAACTGTGGATGCAGGCGCTGAAAGACGGTGGTGTACTGGCTGAAGGTGCCAAATCCGTTGCTTATAGCTACATTGGTACAGATATCACCTGGCCTATCTACTGGGATGGTGCACTGGGTAAAGCCAAGCAGGACCTGGACCGTGCCGCCAATGGTATCAACACCGATCTGGCGGCTAGCGGTGGCTGCGGCCACGTGGCCGTGCTCAAGTCTGTTGTGACTCAGGCGTCTTCAGCGATTCCAGTGATGCCGCTGTATATCTCCATGGCATTCAAGATCATGCGCGAGCTGGGCATTCATGAAGGCTGTATCGAGCAGGTTAACCGTCTGTTCCGTGATCGCCTCTATGCCGGTGGCGAGATGCCACTGGATGAAGGCAACCGTATCCGTCTGGATGACTGGGAACTGCGTGACGATGTACAGCAGAAATGCCGTGAAATCTGGCCACAGGTGACCACCGAGAATCTGCGTGACCTGACCGATTACACAGCCTATAAAGAAGAGTTCCTGAAACTGTTCGGTTTTGGTGTTGATGGTGTTGATTACGAAGCCGACGTGAGCCCGGATGTGAAGTTCGACGTTATCGACATCTGATCGGATGACGTAAATAAAAAGGATGGCCTGTCACAGGGTCGTCCTTTTTTTTGGTCAATTTTCGCTGGCATTATCGCTCAGTGCTACCCCTGCACCAGCCCTGCTGCTATGTTGGGGGTGGCAGCCTGCGCTGCCAGCTTACAATGCGTAAAGCCGAGGAGGTTCCTGTTGGAGACGGGTAAGGAATTACGGTTTGATATTGATGGTCGCCTGATGGCAGGGCTGGAATTTGGTGACCCGGATGGGTTGCCGGTGGTGGCCTTGCATGGCTGGCTTGATAATGCTGCCAGCTGGCGGCTGGTGGCAGCGCAGCTCAAAGGGGTGCGGCTGATTGCGCTGGATCTGATGGGCCACGGCTTCTCGGATCATCGACCGGACAGCATGCCCTATTATATCTGGGACAATGTGTCTGATGTGCTGGCGGTACTGGACGAGCTCGCGCTGGATCAGGCCCACATTGTGGGCCACTCCATGGGGGCCAGCATCGCAACGTTACTGGCGGGGTGTTACCCCACTCGCGTACAGCGTCTGTGTCTGGTGGAGGGAATTGCCCCGCTGGTTTACAGCCCGGAAACATTGCCTGAACTGATGGCCCAGGCGATTGATAAACGCCGTCGGATGCAGGGACGCCGGTTACGGCCCTACGCTGATCTTGAAGCCGTCGTTCAGGCGCGGGTAAAAGGGCGCTGGCCGGTCACAGAACAGGCCGCACGCTGGCTGGTGGAGCGGGGCGTGGTGCAAAAGTCTGATGGGATCTTCTGGCGTAATGACCCGGCGCTGGTGCAGCCGTCTATTCTGCGGATGAGTGAAGATCAGGTCGGTGCCTTTATTGATGCTGTCACGGCGCCCGTCCAGCTGGTGCTGGGGGATGAGGGTATTGGTGAGGGCCTGGTTCTGTCACGACTGGCACGTTTTCACCAGTTGGAGCAGCATACCGCTGTCGGTAGTCACCATCTTCATCTGCAGGATGAGGGGGCGATCAGGGTCGCTGAATTGCTCAATCAGTGGGTTGAATGAATTTATTGGCAGCGTTGTTGCCTGAACAGACAGGCGAACAGGTGAGGGATATATGAGCAGTTTCAAGGTTGCAATTTCGATTGTTTTATTCAGCCTGTCGCTATGGGCACAGGCTGCTACTGACACCCGTGGCAGTAGCGATCATCCGTTGCTGGAACGTTATCCACGTGCCTGGATTGTGAATTTCGACCAGCTTGAAACACCCGATTATCGCTGGGTACTGGGCGCACTAGAGAAGGTTAACGGAGTGCTTAGCACAGAGCAGGAGCAGCGCCTGCCGGGCCTGCTTACCCGTATCAGCTATCGGATTCCACCAGGGGTCACCGCGCAGCAGGCCTTTGCTTATGTACAGACTCAGCTTGAAGCCGATAACGCGCAGCTGAAATTCCAGTGTCAGGGGCGAGCCTGTGGCAGCAGTAATGAATGGGCGAATAAGATTTTTAGTTACGCCAAGCTATATGGGGTGGAACGTTCACAGTCTTACGCCGCCTGGCAGCTGAACAATACAATGGTGTCGCTATACAGTGTTCAGCGCGGGAATAAGCGGGTGTATCTGCACCTTGATCTGCTGGAGCAGAAGGCACCGGATCAGGTGCAGCAGTTGCAGCGTGAGGGGTACGTGCGCTGGCCACAAGACGCGGGACAGGATGAAATGCTGGCCTACCTGGCATCAAGCCATCGTATGATATGGCTCGTCGGCCACCAGCAGAGCGCAGGTGAGGCTGACGTATTACAGGCCCAGTCCCGCCAGCTGGCGGAAACGGTTGCGCAGCAGCTGCGTGAGGCGGGTGTTGCCAATGAACGGTTACAGGTGTTTGGCGCCGGGGCACTGGCACCCGGACTGGTTGCCAAGGGTGAAAGCGCCGTGTTTGTGATTGAGCGGCCCTGACGTATTGATGTGCTGACAGGGCTGCAAGGAGGGGAGTATGGCGACAACCGTCTCACTGGTTCTGGGGAGTGGTGGTGCCCGTGGTTATGCCCATATTGGTGTGATTGAAGAGCTTAACCGGCGTGGCTATCAGATTATCAGCATCGCAGGGAGTTCGATGGGGGCGCTGGTCGGTGGTGTTTATGCCGCTGGCGCCCTTGAGCCTTATCGAGAATGGGTCTGTGGTCTGAGCTGGATCCAGGTGCTGAAACTGCTGGATGTGGGGCTGGCTCGCGGGGCGATTCATGGCAATAAAGTTTTCAGCCGCCTTGAAGCGATGCTGGGGGGCGTGCTGATTGATGATCTGCCGATTAAATACACCGCCGTTGCGACCGATATTACTTACCATAAAGAGGTCTGGTTTCAGCATGGGCCCCTGCTTGAAGCGATTCGTGCCTCCGTTGCAGTGCCTGGCTTTTTCACCCCGGTAATCAAAGAAGAGCATATTCTGGTGGACGGTGGGGTATTGAACCCCTTGCCAATTATTCCGACCGTGGCTGCGCAGGCGGATCTGATTATTGCGGTCGATCTGACTTACAGTACCAAGAATGTGGCGCGGGCGATTCAGCTGCCACGTAACGGCTGGCTGGATGAGCCGGGCTTCAGTGATGACTGGCCAGCGGCGAATGATGAGCCAAACGCGCAGAATGCACGCTCAATAAAGCCGCCTGAAGTGGGTGGGCGTCTGGATATGTTACTGAATGCGGTTGAGGTCATGCAGAGCAGCCTGACTCAGTACAAAATTGCTGGCTACCCGCCGGATCTGATTATTCCGATTGATAAGGATGTCTGTGGCTTCTTTGACTTTCACCGGGCGGTGGAAGTCATAGACGCCGGGCGTGAAGCGGCCCGGACATCGCTGACCCGGCTGGAGCAAGGAGGGACGGATTAAACCACTCCTTGCTGCTTGTCTTCACTTGATCAGAGAGGTGAACTCGGCACGGGTGGCCGGATTCTCACGGAAGTTACCCAGCATCATGGACGTGGTCATGCTGCTGTTCTGTTTACCAACACCGCGCATCATCATACACATATGCTTGGCTTCGATTACCACGCCAACGCCCGCTGCATTGGTGACTTCCATCATCGCATCGGCGATCTGTTTGGTCATGTTTTCCTGAATCTGCAGGCGACGGGCAAACATATCCACGATACGTGCAACTTTAGACAGGCCGACAACATGGCCCTGTGGAATGTAGGCTACGTGTGCTTTGCCAATAAATGGCAACAGGTGATGCTCACACAGCGAGTAGAACTCGATATCTTTAACCACAACCATTTCGCTGTTGTCAGACGGGAACATGGCCCCGTTCACAACTTCTTCCAGGCTCTGCTCATATCCCTGGTTCAGAAAACTGAACGCTTTGGCAGCGCGTTTCGGGGTATCCAGCAGCCCTTCACGGTTAAGGTCTTCGCCGATACCGGCAATGATTTGAGCAAATGCTTTTTCCATCCAGAAGCGTCCTGTTGTGCCAAGGTGTTATAAAAAACACGTAGAAATTGAGGGCCGTAAATTACGCGAACAATCGCTTCAGGTAAAGTATGGCCGGTTATCTGTTCTGCTTCAGTAAAACGTACAGCGCCCCGGTGCCGCCATCACGGGGCAGGGCGGAGCAAAAAGCGGTGACCCCCTCTAGTTGACGTAGCCAGTCATTTACATAGGATTTGATCAGCGCCTCGTTGCCTGCTTCAGCGCTGAACGCTTTGCCGTGCACCACCAGTACACAGCGGCTGCGGCTGCGCACGGCATCACGGATAAAGGTGCTCAGCTCATCGCGAGCTTCATTGACCGAGAACCCGTGCAGATCGAGCCCGGCATCCCAGCCAATATGGCCCTGTTTTAGCTTACGCAGGCGGCCAATCTGTACGCCGGGGCCTGCAAATATCAATTCTTCGTCGGACTCTACCAGCTCAACCGCTTCATTGGACAGGCCGTCGATTACCCGGTCCTGCTCTTTGATAGCGGCATGGCGGCGGAACAGCAATGAGCTGTCCTGAGACCGCTTTTTGCCGGTCTCGGCACGGTCATGGGTATGACGGGTTACGCCCTTCATTTCAGCGGCGAAATCCAGTTCATCCTCATCAGTGTGGTTGTTACGGCGCTCTGGCATGGTTTTCCTGCACGGTTTTCTTTAACATATTGCCCCCGCTGAACATAATTGCAGGCGAATAAAGCCGCATAAACTTCAGGGGTATCATTCAGTTACAACCCAGTCGGGGGCGGTATTATCCTCTCAGCTATGATGAACGATCAAGCAGCATTGCAGACAGACCTTCTCACCATTCGTGATTATATCCGCTGGACCACCAGTCAGCTCAACCGTCACCAGGTATATTTTGGCCATGGTAATGATAATGCCTGGGATGAAGCTACCCAGCTGGTGCTGGGGGCGGTGTACCTGCCCTGGGATACTAACCCGGTGGTACTGGACGCCCGGCTGGTCCCGGATGAAAAAGCCCGGATACTGGATTTTGTCAGCGCCCGCATCGACGAGCGCAAGCCATTACCTTATCTGACCAATGAAGCCTGGTTTTGTGAGCTACCATTTTATGTGGATGAGCGAGTACTGATACCACGTTCCCCCATTGGGCAGCTGATCCAGACTGAATTTTCGCCCTGGCTGCGTGAAGGGCCCGTGCCACGGATTCTGGATTTGTGTACTGGCAGTGGCTGTATCGGTATTGCCTGCGCCTATGCGTTTCCTGAGGCGATGGTTGATCTGGTGGACCTGTCGCCGGAGGCGATAGACGTCAGCTGGACCAACATTGAAAAGCATGAAATGAACGACCGGGTACGGGCGTTGGAGAGTGATCTGTTCAGCGCGGTCAGCAATGAACGTTATGATCTGATTGTGTCGAATCCGCCGTACGTTGATGCCGGTGATCTGGCCAGTATGCCGGATGAATACCAGCATGAGCCAGAGCTCGCGCTGGGTTCTGGCCCGGACGGGCTGGACATTACCCGGCGTATTTTGCGTGAAGCCAATGACTATCTGACCGAAGACGGTCTGCTGATCGTTGAAGTGGGCAACAGCGAAATACATATGATGGAACAGTATCCTGACCTGCCGATCACCTGGCTGGAACTGCCAGAGGGCGGTAACGGGGTATTTGCTATTACGGCACAGGATCTGGCAACCTGTCGTCACCAAATCTGAGCTGGCGTTCGATAATAAGAACGACAGTCTCGCTGAAAAGGGTTAGAACACGCTATGTCTGGTAACAGCTTCGGCAAACTTTTTACAGTCACCACCTTTGGTGAAAGTCACGGACCGGCACTGGGTTGCATTATTGATGGCTGCCCGCCGGGGATTGAACTGACCGAAGCGGATCTGCAGATAGATCTGGATCGTCGTAAACCAGGAACCTCACGCCACACCACTCAGCGTCGTGAAGCGGACGAAGTGAAAATCCTGTCCGGGGTGTTTGAAGGTAAAACCACCGGCACGTCGATCGGGCTGCTGATTGAAAATACCGATCAGCGCTCCAAGGATTACTCCAACATAGCGGATACCTTCCGCCCGGCGCATGCCGACTATGTGTACACCCAGAAATACGGATTCCGTGACTACCGTGGCGGTGGTCGTGCCTCTGCCCGCGAAACGGCGATGCGTGTTGCTGCCGGTGCTGTTGCCAAGAAATATCTGGCGTCCAAAGGCGTTCAGGTGCGTGGCTTTATCTCCCAGCTGGGGCCGATCTGTATCAACGAGCAGAATTTCGACTGGGACCAGGTTGAACAGAACCCGTTCTTCTGCCCGGATGCCGATGCTGCGGAGCAGATGGTGACGTATATGGATGCTCTGCGCAAAGAAGGCAACTCCATTGGGGCCAAGGTGACGGTCACAGCCAGTGGTGTACCGGTCGGGCTGGGTGAACCGATCTTTGACCGGCTGGATGCCGAGCTGGCGCACGCACTGATGAGCATCAACGCTGTCAAAGGTGTTGAAATCGGTGATGGCTTTGCCGTGGTTAACCAGAAGGGCACCGAACACCGTGATGAGATGACGCCGGAAGGCTTCCAGTCTAATCATGCCGGTGGCATCCTCGGCGGTATCTCTACCGGCCAGGACATTGTCGCGTCTATGGCGCTGAAACCTACCTCCAGCCTGCATTTGCCTGGCCGCAGCATCAACGCTGCTGGTGAGCAGATTGAAGTTGTGACCAAGGGCCGTCATGACCCTTGCGTCGGGGTGCGTGCCACCCCGATCGCTGAGGCGATGATGGCCATCGTACTGATGGACCATCTGCTGCGCCACCGTGGCCAGAACGCCGATGTACACTGCGATACACCGGTTATTGTATAAATTGATCTGACCTGATTCGTGGAAGCACAGATCAGGAAATTATGCTGATTGCAGCATAAAATCTTGCGCCCTCTGTCCATTACGGGGTATAAGGCGCATCAAATTTGAAGTGTGCCCGGCCAGGAGCCTCTGCGGCAGTATCCGACTTTTCGAGGTGGGTGCCCAAGCAGGGGTTTTTTATTTCTGGCCGGGTAGAATATTGACCGCGTTTTTGGAGTAACTTGCCAATGCAAGACGCAATGACTGTGATTGCCGAGGACGACCGCGAGGTGTCCGGCAGTGTTGCACAATGGCCTGCCTTCACACAGGGCAGCGATGAAGAGCGTTTGGACTTCTTCATTGAGCGAGATGGCGTTCGCTATGCCGGAACCCACCTGATTATCGATCTGGATGGCGCCAGCCGCCTGGATGATCTTGAGGTAATGGAACAGGCACTACGTGATTCTATTGAAGCTGCTGGTGCAACACTGCTGCATATTCATCTGCATCATTTCACCCCCAACGGCGGTATTTCCGGCGTAGCGGTGCTGGCCGAGTCACATATCAGTGTCCATACCTGGCCTGAGCGTGACTTTGCTGCGTTTGATGTATTTATGTGTGGCGAGGCTCAGCCGATGAAAGCTGTTCCGGTACTGGAAGCTGCTTTTACGCCGAGCAAAGTGACTGTAGATGAACTACTGCGCGGCAAGCGCAAGGTGGAAGATGATGACTACCTACGTTGAAAAACTGTATGACGGCTATGGCCAGTCTTACGACATTGAAGAAGTGTTGTTTGAACAGCAGACCGACTCCTGGCACCTGATCATCTTCCGCAACAAGATGTTCGGCACGGTGATGGCGCTGGATGGCATTATCCAGACCACCGAGCGCGACGAGTTTGTTTACCACGAGATGCTGACGCATGTACCGTTGTTTGCCCATGGCAACGCCAAGCGGGTGCTGATCATCGGTGGTGGTGACGGTGGGATTCTGCGTGAGGTGTGCAAACACCCGGAAGTAGAGCACGTGACCCAGGTTGAGATCGATCAGGCCGTTATCGACATGTGCAAAGAATATCTGCCGGGCCACTCCGCCGGAGCCTTTGATGACGCCCGAGCCAACATCGTGATTGCGGATGGTATTGAGTACGTATCGACGACGGATGAAAAATTCGATGTCATCATCTCCGATTGCACCGACCCGGTGGGTCCGGGTGAAGTGCTGTTCTCCAGCACGTTCTATGAGCACAGCAAACGCTGCCTGAAGCCGGGTGGTATTTTTGTGGCACAGAACGGTGTGGCGTTTATGCAGATTGATGAGGTGGTGACCACTCGTCGTCGTCTGAGTCCGTATTTCACGGATCAGACCTTCTATGGTGCACCTGTGCCGACCTACATCGGTGGTCTGATGACGCTGGCATGGGGTGGCGATGACGCTGCACAGCGCCAGTTGCCCGTTGAAGAGCTGCGTAAGCGATACGATGCGGCAGGCTTTAAAACACGTTACTACAACCCTGAAGTGCATGCGGCCAGCTTTGCTTTGCCGCAGTTTATTCAGGATGCGTTGCAGGACGTCTGAAGGCTGAGTACACGAAGAACTCGTGTACAGCGGAGGGCGTAACAGGTGCAAAGCCTGTTGCGCTAAACGGTGTCGCTGATTAAGGTCAGCGATCACCGTTAGTCAGAAGAACGTAGAGGTTACTGATTACCACCGTGGTACAGGTCTCCGCCGTACCAGCTGTGTGGGTGTTTAGCTTTCTCTTCTGCTGTCGCGCTAGTCTGCTTTTCGAACTCACTGCTACCGGTTGTCCAGGTAGTGGCGGCTGACGCGGTACTTGCAAAAACGGTTAACAGCAAGGCTGCCATAAAAGCTTTCATGACGTTGTCCTCAGTTTTTAACTTCAAGTAAAACGTTCAATTACACCCTATGCAGTCAGTATGAAATCAACCTGAAAACCTCGTATAAATATTGATCAGAATGGTTTGATTTGCGGCCATAAACATAAGCGGTGCCGGTGTCAGCCCCTGCTGTTTCTGTCGTTTCCCCGTATACTCCGACCAGTTCCTCAGCCTCTGAAGATGACCGGATGCCAACTGTTCCCTATTACCGCCTGTCGGGTTTTTACTTTTTCTATTTTGCCCTGCTCGGTGCGCTGGTGCCGTACTGGAGTCTGTTTTTGCAGGACAAAGGTTTTGGCCCGCAGCAGATCGGCCTGCTGATGGCTGTTCTGCATGCGTCGCGGATTATCGCGCCGAACCTGTGGGGCTGGCTGGCGGACCGCAGTGGCCGGCGAATTCAGATTGTGCGCTACGGAGCCGGGCTGACCTGTCTGTGTTTCAGCGCCATGTTCTGGCAGCACAGTGCGCTGGGCATTGGGCTGGTGATGGCGGCGTTCAGTTTCTTCTGGAATGCGGTGCTGCCCCAGTTTGAAGTGCTGACGCTGGCGCATCTGGGCGAGCAGCGGGACCGTTACAGTCAGGTGCGGTTGTGGGGCTCAATCGGCTTTATTGCCACCGTGGTGGGGCTGGGCTGGCTGTTTGATCAGATCGCCGTCAGCTGGCTGCCACATCTGAGCCTGGTGCTGATGGTGCTTATCTGGCTCAATACGCTGCTGATCACGCCGCCCCCGGCTGCGCCGGTTGAACAAAGCGCTGGCCAGGGCTTTATGTTGCAGCTGAAACGGCCTCAGGTGCTGGCATTTTTTGCGGTGATGTTTCTGGTCCAGCTGGGGCACGGTCCTTACTACACTTTCTACAGTGTGCTGATGGAATCGCTGGGTTACAGCCGCAGTGAGATCGGGCTGTTGTGGGCGATCGGGGTGGCTGCGGAGGTCGTAATCTTTATCTATATGCCGCGTTTACTGGCACGCTTTGGTTATCGGCGGCTGCTACTCTCGGCGTTAACGCTAACCGCGCTGCGCTGGCTATTTGTGGCCTGCTGGCCCGAGGTGGCACCGCTGATGCTGTTTTCGCAGACACTGCATGCGGCCAGCTTTGCTGTGGTACATGCGGTGGGAATTGCACTGGTGCACCATTACTTCACCGAGCGTAACTACGGCCAGGCTCAGGCGCTTTTTTCCAGCGCGGGCTTTGGTGCCGGTGGAGCGGTGGGGGCGCTGATCAGTGGTCTGTTATGGGAAACAGCAGGGCCACTACCGACCTTTATGATTGCCGCGCTGACAGCGGTACTGGGCCTGCTATTGACGGTGGTCTGGATCCACCCGGAAAAAGTGCAGCAAAATTGATCATCGTGTTGTTTTGCACTGCCGTTTATATAATAGTAAGACGTGTCTGGCAGGTTCCACAGGGAGTGAAAAATGAAGATCACTGTAGACGTCGAAATGACGCCAGAAGAGTTTCGCAAGGTATTGGGATTACCCGATGTTGCACCCTTGCAACAGGAGATGATCAATAAAATCAGGGAGCAGATAGATGCGGGCGTCGAAGGCTATGACCCGCTGACCTTATTCAAACCCTATCTCAACGGCAATCAGAACTCCGTCGAAATGATGCAGAAGATGTTGCTGGGTATGATGGGTAACTATACCGGCTCCAGTAAAAACTCCGAATCCTGAGTCGTATCGGGGACGAGTTTCACCGGAAGAGAGAGAAGTGATTTGCGTATTCTGAGAAAGTACACCAACCGCCGTCTGTATGATACGTCGCGCAGCTGTTACGTTACGCTGGAAGACGTTAAGCAGCTGGTGCTGAACGGCGAGCCGTTTCAGGTACAGGACTCTAAAACAGGTAACGACCTTACCCGGAATATTCTGCTGCAGATCATCAGTGACCAGGAGGCCCAGGGCCATGGCACATTGCTGACCAACCAGGTATTACAGCAGCTGATCCGCTTCTACGGCGACAGCATGCAGGGCATGATGGCCCAGTATCTGGAGCAGAGCATCGCCTCCTTCCTGGACCACCAGGAACGGATTCGCGAACAGATGCAGAACATGATGGGGGCTGCGAACCCGCTTACGGTTATGAACCGTATCGCTGATCAGAATATGGCGATGTGGAACATGTTTAATCCCAATGGCACGGACCCCAATGGTGAGCCGGGTGCTGCACCTGAGGGTAACCCGGGGCAGGCCGGTCAGGCGGGCCAGGGGCCTTCGCAGGCAACACCTGAAACTGAAAAACGTCACAGCGATTAACGTCGCTGCTGCAACAGATAACGGCCCGCCGCGATTTCGCGCCGGGCCGTTTTATTTTGTGCCAGCGCCGGAGCTTGATGCCGTGCCCGGTGTTAAGGACTGAGTCAGACAGGAGTCTTACCGTGTGATGAAAACCACCACTGCTTCGACCCAACAGCGCCCGCTGTTACAGGCCCATAGGCTGGTAAAGACTTACCTTGCTCACGGCGTGCAACAGCCGGTGCTCAGTGGGCTGGACCTGACACTTGAGGCCGGCGAAATCGTGGTGTTGCAAGGCCCCAGTGGTGAAGGTAAATCCACCCTGCTGAATTTGCTGGCCGGGCTGGACCGGCCTGATGCCGGTGAGATCTGGCTCAAGGGTGAAGATCTGGCTCAGGCGGCTGAAG
>JAIBDV010000121.1 GCA_024686055.1 Neptuniibacter sp. | reverse complement strand
CCGAGCTGCAGCAATACTGCCAGCAGGTGGCGAATGGCCAACAGCACAGCCTGCTGATCGAAGGTCAGCCCGGCATTGGTAAAAGCGCCCTGGCCCATGAGATCCGCCAGCAGGTACACGAGCTGAAAGGGCGTTTTTTCAGCGGCAAATTCGACCCTTTCCAGCGCAACCGCCCTTATTCGGCGATCGTCCAGGCCCTGCAGAGTCTTATCCGCCAGCTGCTCACCGAATCACCGCAGCAGCTGCAGCAGTGGCAGCAACAACTGAATGCCGAACTTGGCCAGCAAGGCCAGGTACTGTTGCGACTGATCCCGGAACTGGCGCTGATCATCGGCCCTCAGCCCGCACTGCAGCCACTGAGCGCCAACGAAGAACAGCAACGGTTTTCCCGGCTGATTCTGCAACTGTTGCGCACCTTTACCCGTCCACTGCAGCCGCTGGTACTGTTCCTGGATGATCTGCACTGGGCAGACCCGGCCTCTCTCACCCTGCTTGACCGCCTGCTCAAACATCAGCCGCTACCCCAGCTACTGCTAATCGCCAGCTACCGGGCCGACCCGCTGAATGCTGACCATCCGGTACAGCAATGGATCAACCAGCACGCCCTGCCACAGCTGCAACTGGCCCCCCTGAACAGCCAGGCCATCTGCCAGCTACTCGCTGCGACCCTGCACTGCCCACCCGCGCGGTGCCGGGCACTGGCGCTGATCTGTGAGCAGAAAACCCGTGGCAACCCGTTTTTCCTCAATCAGTTTTTAAACACTCTGCATACACAGCAGCTGATCCGCTTCGAACACCCGCAGTGGCAGTGGGATGAGCAACAGATTCAGCAACAGGCGATGACCGACAATGTGGTCAGCCTGATGGTTGAGCAGATCCAGAAACTGCCCCAGCCCACCCGTGAACGGCTGCAGGACGCCGCCTGCCTGGGTAGCACATTCAGCCTGCAACAACTGGCCAGCCTCGATCACGATACTGGCCCCGACACCACGAACAGGCTGGCTGCGCCCCTGGAACAGACGGCCACGGAGCTGTGGCCCGCCCTGCAGGAAGGCCTGTTAATCCCGCTGGATGATCGCTACCAGCTGACTCAGCCCTGCACTACCCTGCAGGCCGACAGCGGAACGGTTCTTGAGTACCGATTTATCCATGAACGTATTCAGCAGGCCGCTTACTCACTGATTACCGCCGCACAACGCCCCAGCCGCCACCAGGCCATCGGCCAGCGACTGCAACAACAGCGAGAGCCGGACGAAACCGACCAGCAGATATTCGACCTGAGCCATCACCTGAATCTGGCCCGCCCGCTGCTAAATAACGACCCTGAGCGCCACGCTCTGGCCGCACTCAATCTGCAAGCCGCCAGCCGGGCGCGGACAACGGCAGCGTTCACGGCGGCCGACAGCTACCTGCAAACCGGGCTGACGCTACTGGCGGCCAACAGCTGGCAGACCGACTATCAGCTGACCCTGAACCTGCACAACCACGCCGCCGAAATGGCCTGGTTACGCAACGACCTGAACGCCATGCAGCAACTCACCGACCTGGTGTTAAAACACGCACACCAGCTGCTGGATAAAGTTCGGGTGTACGAAATCCGCATTCAGGCCGAAATCGCCCGTAATCGCTTCGAGCAGGCACTGGAACTGGGGCTGGCGGTGCTGGCCCTGCTGGGTATCCATCTGCCCCGCCAGCCCAGTCGCTGGCAGAACCTGCGCAGCCAGCTGCGCTGTCGCTGGCTACTGCTCAAAACCCCGGCGGATAAACTCGCCAGCCTGCCACGCCTGACGGACCCCCATATCAAAGCCGCGCTACCAATCCTGGCGCGGATGTTCGGAGTGATTAAGTTTTCCAGCTCCAGCCTGCGCCCGCTGGTGATGGCCACCCAGCTGGAACTGACCCTGCGCTATGGCCTCAGCGACAGCGCACCCCAGGCGCTGGCCGGATTTGGTGGCATTCTGTGCAGCCGCTACAGCGCTCTGGAACAGGGCTACCAGCTGGCTCGCCAGGCCTGCCTGCAGATCAGCGACCCGCAACAACCCGGCCACCAGCAGACGCTCTACCTGTTCAGCACCTATGCCCAGCACTGGAAAGAACCCCTCAGCCACTCGCAACAGAGCCTGCTTGAGGGCTATCAGCTGGCCCAGTCCCGTGGCGACAGTGAATGGGGTGCCTACTGCCTGGCCGCCTGGTTTCAGTACTCCCTGCCTGTGACCGATAATCTGACTCAGCTGCAGCAACAGCTTGAGCGCTACTACCAGCAACTGGAACACTCCGGCCAGCAGCAGTCGATCCAGTATTCCAACTTTGTCCTGCAGATGGTCGAAAACCTGCGCCAGCCCGGTGATCAGCCCTGGCAACTGGACGGTCAGTTTTATCAGGAACAGGCAATGCTGGCCGAACACCAGCGCAGCAACCACCGCACCGCCATCTGCCTGCACCACTATTACAAGGCCCTGCTGTGCTACCTGTTTGGCCGCCACAGCGAAGCGCTGGAGCACTGCCAGACCGGGGAGCACTATCTGAGCTACATTGGCGGCACCTTTACCGACCCGCTGTTTCAGGTGATCCACGCCCTGGTACTGATCGCCCTGCTACCTGAAACGTCCATCCTGATGCAACAGAGCCGACTCAGCCGCATCCGCCAGATACGCCGCCAGTGTCGCCGCTGGAGCCGCCACAACCCGGCGAACCATCAGCATCACCTGGCCCTGATCGACGCCGAACTCTACCGGGTACAGCAGCGTCCTCAGCTGGCCATGGACGCCTATGAACAGGCCATTCAACTGGCCGCGACTCAGGGCTTTCACCTCTGGCAGGCGCTGTGCTGTGAACGGGCCGGTCAGTTTTATCTGGACTGGCATAAAACCAGCATCGGTCATACCTATCTGCGCGATGCCTGGCGCTACTACCAGCGGCTGGACGCACTGGCCAAACTGCAGCATCTTAGCCAGCGCTACCCACAAATCAGTGGCTTCACGCTGACCCTGACCGGTGAGACACAACATCCTGATCAGCCCGCACCGACCCTGCTGGATAACCCCGGTTTTGAAACCGCTGCGGTAATCAAAGCCTCCCACGCCATCGCCGATGAGATTGTGCTGGAGCAGTTGCTGGGGCGGCTGATGCAGCTGGCACTGGAAAACGCCGGCGCCGAACGGGTGCTGCTGGTGCTGAACCGCCAGCAAACACTCTGGATTGAGGCCGAAGCCGGACTTGAGCAGCCGCCGCAGTTTTTCCAGCAACGCCCCCTCGCCGAAGGCGGGGATCAGCTGCCCGTCAGCCTGCTGCATTACAGTGCCCGCACCCGGGAAACCGTGGTGCTCAGTGACCCGGGCCAGCATGAAATGTTTATGCAGGACCCCTACGTCCGCCGCCAGCAGCATGGCTCTCTGCTCTGTCTGCCGATCAGCTACCATGGCGAGCTCAGTGCCCTGCTGTATCTGGAAAATACCCAGAGTCGGTCAGTCTTTACCCGCGAACGGCTGGCAACGCTGCAAATTCTTGCAGCTCAGGCGGCGATCTCCATCGAAAACGCCAAGCTCTACCAGAGCCTGGAGCAATCGGAACGGGCCTTCCGCTCACTGTTTGAAAACGCCGTGGAAGGTATTTTCCAGGCCAGCCCGGCCGGCCGTTTCACCTCGGCTAACCCCGCACTGGCCCGGCTGCTGGGCTATGACAGCCCGGCGCAGTTTATCCATGCCATCAACGATATTGGCCAGCAGTGCTTCTGCGACCAGGCCGACCTGCGCCGCTTTCTCGGCCGGTTACTGCTCAATGATCAGCTGATCAGTTTTGAAACCCGCTGGTATCACCGCGATGGCCGCCAGCTTGATATTGCTATTTCCGCCCGCCGGGTACTGGATGAACAGCAACAGCTGCAGTGCTATGAGGGCTCAGTCACCGATATCAGTGAACGCCAGGCCCGCCAGCAGGCCGTGCTGGCACAGCAGAAAGCCGAGGCGGCCAGTGAGGCCAAATCCCAGTTCCTGGCCGCCATGAGCCATGAGATACGCACCCCGATGAACGGTGTTCTGGGCATGGCCCAGCTACTGCTGAACGACTCACTCAGCCCGGTCCAGCGCCAGCAGATAAACACCCTTTACCAGTCGGGCGAGTCATTGCTGGCCATCCTCAATGATGTCCTCGACTTCACCAAAGCCGAAACCGGCCACCAGCAGCTGGAACAACAGCCTTTCTGCCCGGCACAGTGCCTGCAGGAGATCAGCGCCCTGCTGCGCCCCCAGGCCCAGCACAAAGGGCTGGAACTGATCGTCCGCAGCCCGGCCGAGGCACCGCTGCTGCTGGGTGACCGGCGGGCCCTGATGCAGATTCTGCAAAATCTGGCCAGCAACGCCCTGAAATTTACCGCCCAGGGCCAGATCAGCCTCCGGCTGCAACTGCGCAGCCAGAACCGGCACAGCACGTTACGCATTGAAGTCACGGACACCGGCATTGGCATTCCAGCAGACGCCCAGCCCCGTATTTTTCAGCACTTCAGCCAGGCCGACAGCTCCATCACCCGCCGCTTTGGTGGCACCGGGCTGGGGCTGGCGATCTGCAAACAGCTGGTCGAACTGCAGCAGGGCCAGATCGGCTTTGCCAGCCAGTCCGACCAGGGCAGTCAGTTCTGGTTTGAAATCAGTTATCCGCTGGCCCGGCAGGAGCTGGCGCACACAGAACAAAACACCCTGTTACCAGCCACCGTCTCAGCCAGAGATATTCTGCTGGTCGAGGACAACCCGATCAATCAGCAAGTCACTGCGGGGCTGCTCAGTCACGATGGCCATCAAGTCACCATTGCCGACGATGGCTACACCGCGCTGTCGTTACATGCCGATCACCACTTTGACCTGGTGCTGATGGATATTCACCTGCCCGATATGGACGGCGTAGAAACCTGTCGCCGAATGCGCAGCCACCCTCAGCCCGACAAAGCCCGCGTGCCGGTTATTGCCCTCACCGCCTCGGTCACTCCGGCGGAGCGCGAACGCTGGCTGAGTGCGGGCATGGATGGCGTGCTGGCCAAACCCCTGCAATATTCACAATTGCAGCAACTACTGAGCAACAAAGAGGTTAGCCGCCAACCCGCAGCCGCCATCGCCGATACGCTGCTGAACACCCAGCTGCTAAGCCAGCATCACCAGCTGCTGGGCTCGGAGCGCTTCCAGCGCCTGCTCGGCCAGTTTCAACAACAGGCCGAACAGCAACTGCAGCAACTGGAACAGGCCTGTCAAACCCGTGATCTGGCAGCGCTGGCAAGCCATGCCCACACCCTGGCCGGTGCCAGCGCCAACTTCGGGCTGCAACAACTGAACCGGCTCTGCCTGCAACTGGAACACAGCGAGCATCATCACCAGGAGCAACTGCTCCAGCTCCAGCATTGCTATGAGCAAAGCCAGCAAGCACTGGTTAATTTCACCCCGACAGCCAGTTAATCCCGCCTCGTTTACGCCCTGTTACATCTACTCACAACTCCCTACAAAGCCTGTAAACCCTGTTGGCAACAGCTGGTTAAGCTGATGGCTATGCCCTGGTAGCCGTCGACCACCCCTGCCGTACTGCCCAGTGCTGTCTCCAATAACAAGAATCCGCAGAGGAACACCACAATGACCACCCGATTAATGCGCAACGCATCTGCCCTGCTGCTCGGCGCAGCAATCAGCAGTGCCTCCGGCCTGGCATCGGCCTATAGCCTGATTAACGAAGATGGCACCGAACTCAATGCTGACCTGGAGCTGATTATCGGTCAGTTCAGCAGTGAAGAACGCTACAGCCCGGCCGCCCAGAAAAGCCCGAGCTGGACCGAAGCCTATGCCAAATATGGCCTGTCCGGCAGCTATGCACTGAACGACAGACTCAGCCTGTTTGGCGCTGCCAACCTGCTCAGCTCCGGCACCTGGGGCGACGGCGATGCGCTGGGCAGCACCACCGGCAACGAGCGCGAAACAGATATAGAAGATCTCTACCTGGGCGTGCGCACTGAGCTGTTCGAGTTCTCAGCCGGCAGCCAGAACCTGACTCTGGGCGACGGCTTCCTGATCAACGGTGACTCACTGAATATGGGTGAAGGCTTCGGCACAGAGCTGGACCGGGGTGGCGCATACTGGCTGGCAGCCCGCAAAGCCTTTAATAAAACCGCCGTGCTGCGGGTTGGCGGCGACAAAGGCGCACGGGCCGATCTGTTCTGGCTGGACTCCGACAACATTGCCCAGTCCGAGATGGAACTGGCCGGGATCAACGCCGAATATATCTACGATCAAGGCACCGTTGCCGCACTCTATATCGAAGGGCTGGACGTGGCTGCCGGGGGGGACCCGGGGCGTGATGGCCAGAAAACCTTCAGCCTGCGCTACCAGGGCAGTGCCGGTGTCGATAACCTGTTCCTGTCTGGCGAGCACGTCTGGCAGGAAGCGGGCGACAGCGCTAAAGACACCAACGCCTGGTACCTGGAAGCGGGCTGGACCTTCAGTGAGATCAACTGGTCACCGTCATTAAACTACCGCTTCACCCAGTATGACACCGGCTACGACCCACTGTTCTTCGGTTTTAACCGTGGCTACGGCACCTGGTTCCAGGGTGAAGTCGCCGCTAACTATGCCGGGCCGTTCGGCACCGATTCCGAAATTCATTACCTCGGCCTTAAAGCCCAGCCAACCGAACTGTTGACGGTAGGTGCCAGCTGGTTTGATTTCAGCGATACCAATGGCGGCAGTGGCACCAACGATGCTCAGGAGGTCAATCTATGGGCCGAATGGGTCGCCGATGATCACCTGATTATCAGCCCGCTGATCGGTTTCTACACGCCCGATAGCGCCAGCAGTAATCAGGGCAACAGCGATACCAACACCTATGTCCAGGTGCTGGCGATCGTGCCGTTCTGAATACTGACAACCATGCGTACATCGCCGGAACTTAGCTGAGCTAAGCTAAGCCCCGGCGTGTTCACACATCAATCAATCGGGTAAGCAGCAACAATCAAGGAACAGCCACCATGCAGACAGACCACCGACTTATCATTAATGGCGACAGTGTCACCGGCGACCAGGGTACCTTTGACGTTATCAACCCGGCAACACTGGACGTTGTCGCCGCCTGCCCGTACGCATCGATCGCTCAGCTCGACATTGCCGTCGCCGCTGCTGAACAGGCCTTTAAACACTGGCAGCACACCCCGGATGTCGAACTGAAGCAGACCCTGCACCGGATCGCCGACCGCATCGAAGCCAGTGCCGATGCTCTGGCCAGTATTATTGTGCAGGAACAGGGCAAGCCAATGTTCCTGGCCCAGGCTGAAGTCGGCGGTGCCGTTGCCTGGACCCGCTACACCGCCGAGCTGGAAATTCCGGTTGAAGTACTGGAAGACAGCGAACATAAACGGATCGAACTGCACCGCAAACCACTGGGGGTTGTAGGTTCTATCACCCCCTGGAACTGGCCACTGATGATTGCCGTCTGGCATATCATGCCTGCCCTGCGCACCGGTAATACCGTGGTTGCCAAACCGTCCGGGCTGACGCCGCTCAACACCCTGCTGCTGGCTGAGATCATCAATGCCGAAGTTCCGCCAGGGGTGATGAATGTCGTCACCGGCGAACAGGGCATCGGCAGTGCCATGACCGGCCATGACAAAATCCGCAAGATCGTTTTCACCGGCTCCACCCCCACCGGCCAGACCATTATGCGCAGCGCCGCCAGCAACCTGAAACGGCTGACCCTGGAACTGGGCGGCAACGACGCCGGTATCATCCTGCCCGATGCCGACCTGGACAGCATCGCCGAGGCGATATTCCAGACCGCCTTTCTCAACATGGGCCAGACCTGCGCCGCCCTGAAACGGCTTTACGTCCATGACAGCCAGTACGACGCCCTGTGTGAAAAACTGACTGCCATTGCTATTCGGACCAGAATTTGCCATGGATAAGATTCCTTTTCCTGTGTGTTTCGATGTGTCTACTATTTCATCTGGAAATTTAAAACCTGGATTTCCGGAACCAGTTCCTAGTGGATCACCACCCTGGATCATAAAATCTTTTATAACCCTGTGGAATATGAGTCCGTT
>JAIBDV010000267.1 GCA_024686055.1 Neptuniibacter sp. | reverse complement strand
TGATATCGAAGGCACAGCTGACGGTGCCATTATCAATGGCTGCGAAACCTTCGGTGGTGGTGTTGTTGAGAGCCATGATGACCACCGTATTGCGATGGCGTTCACGGTGGCTTCTTTGCGCGCCGGTGAAGCCATTACGGTGAATGAATGTGCCAATGTGGCGACATCGTTCCCGGTATTTGTCGAGCTGGCGCAGCAGGTCGGCATTAAAGTAACCAAGGAAGAAAACTGATGACCACTGAAACGGGCATCGTAGCGCCGGTTATTACGGTTGATGGGCCGAGTGGCTCTGGTAAAGGCACCCTGTGTAAACTGCTGGCTGAATCACTGGGCTGGAATTTGCTGGACAGCGGTGCGTTGTATCGGCTGGTCGGGCTGGCGGCAAAACATCATGGTGTTGCACCGGATGACGTAGAAGCCCTGGTGGTGCTGGCGGCTCACCTGGATGTGCAGTTTGTTGCCGAAAAAGACAAAGACTTGCGCATTATTCTGGAAGGTGAAGAGGTGACTAACGCCATTCGCACCGAAGAGGCCGGTAGCTGGGCATCGAAAGTCGCTGCCATTGGCGCGGTACGCGATGCACTGCTGGAGCGTCAGCGGGCGTTTGCCGAAGAACCGGGCCTGATCGCCGATGGCCGGGATATGGGAACGGTCGTTTTCCCGGACGCCGGGCTGAAAATTTACCTGGATGCCAGTTCAGAAGAACGAGCTCATAGACGTTATAACCAGTTGATTAGCAAGGGGGTGGATGCTAGTCTTCAGACAATATTAGAGGACATTCAAGCCCGCGACGCACGTGATATGAACCGTGCTGTCGCTCCGCTGAAGCCCGCATCTGATGCCGTTATCCTTGATAGTACGCAGTTGTCGATCGACGACGTTTTAGCGGCTGTGCTAGAGCAAGCCAGACATTCAGGTCTACGCTGACGCGACCGGCTCACATATTGCGAGGATGGGACTGATCATGAGCGAGAGTTTTGCCGAACTATTTGAAGAAAGTCTGAAAGAGCTACAAATGGCACCCGGTGCCATTGTCAGTGGCGTTGTCGTGGCGATTGATGGTGACTTTATCACCGTACATGCCGGGCTGAAATCAGAAGGCGTTATTCCGCGAGATCAGTTCCTGGACAGCAATGGCGAGTTAACTATTGTCGTCGGGGATGAAGTTCGGGTTGCACTGGAGGCCGTTGAAGATGGCTTTGGAACAACCCGGTTATCCCGTGACAAAGCGAAGCGGGCGGAAGCCTGGGCAGTACTGGATACCGCCTTTAGCAACGATGAAATCGTTAAGGGCAGTATCATCGGTAAAGTCAGAGGCGGCTTTACCGTTGATATCAACTCCATACAGGCCTTTCTGCCGGGCTCTCTGGTTGATATCCGTCCTATCCGCGACACTGCCCACCTCGAACATATCGAACTCGAATTCAAACTGGTTAAGCTGGATGAGCGTCGCAATAACATTGTGGTGTCCCGTCGGGCTGTGCTTGAAGCGGCGTATTCTGAGGAACGACAGAAGCTGCTGGAATCCATGGCGGAAGGGATCACTCTCAAAGGGGTGGTGAAAAACCTGACCGACTATGGTGCCTTTATTGATCTGGGCGGCATAGATGGTTTGCTGCACATTACCGATATTGCCTGGAAACGGGTCAAGCATCCCAGCGAGCTGCTGACGGTGGGGGATGAGATCGACGTTAAGGTGTTGCGCTTTGATCGCGAACGTAACCGTGTTTCGCTAGGCATGAAACAGCTGACCGATGATCCATGGACAAGCCTGATGCGTGAGTACAGTGTTGGCACCCGGGCGCCTGCCCGAGTAACCAACCTGACTGACTACGGCTGCTTTGCTGAAATTACCGATGGCATTGAAGGGCTGGTGCATGTCTCGGAAATGGACTGGACCAATAAAAACGTTCATCCCTCGAAGATGGTTCAGGTCGGTGATGAAATTGAAGTCATGCTGCTGGATATTGATCATGAACGTCGGCGTATTTCACTGGGCATGAAGCAGTGCCAGCAAAATCCATGGCAAGCCTTTGCCAGTAACTACAACAAAGGCGACCACTACAGCGGTGTCATCAAGTCGATTACTGATTTCGGTATCTTTATCGGTCTGGATGGTGGCATTGATGGCCTGATCCACCTGTCTGATCTGAGCTGGGAGCAGGGCGTTGAAGCCAGCGTGAAGGATTTTAATAAAGGTGACACGGTTGAGGCCGTTATATTGTCTGTTGATCCAGAGCGTGAGCGCATAGCGCTGGGTATCAAGCAACTGGGGGAAGACCCGTTTAGTCTGTTTGTCGCTCATTCAGCTAAAGGCAGTGTGGTAAAAGGGGTGCTGAGTGAAGTGACTCAACGTAGTGCCACAGTGCAGCTGGCCGACGGCGTGGAGGGCACACTCAAAGCGGCTGAAGCCAGCCTTGAGCGGGTTGAGGATCTGACCCAGTTGTTGCAGGTTGGTAATGAACTTGAGGCCATGGTTGTTATGGTCGACCGGCGTAACCGGGGTATCAGTCTGTCGGTTAAACAGATGACTAAGCAACAGGAACAGCAGGCGGTTGCAGCGCTCAGAGAGAAGCCCGCTGAAACCGCTGGACCAACCACCATTGGTGATCTGATCCGGGCACAGATGAATAAAGACTCACGCTGATCAAGGCGTTGCGTGAGTAAACCAGAGGCCTGTCGTCGGCAGGTAAAATAATAACAAGGTGTAGAGAAAGCGAGACCGCATGTCTGGAGGGAAGACCATGACCAAGTCAGAACTGATAGAACGCCTCGTTGACAGGCATGAGCAGCTGTCGGTCAAAGATGTTGAAGTGGCCGTGAAAACCATGCTTGATCAGATGACCGAGTCGCTATCACATGGTGATCGGATAGAGATCCGTGGGTTCGGCAGTTTTTCACTGCATTACCGCGCTCCGCGCGTCGGGCGGAACCCTAAGACTGGCGAATCTGTTTCGTTAACGGCAAAATACGTTCCGCACTTCAAGCCAGGCAAAGAGTTGCGCGAACAGGTTAACGATAGCCTGCTGGAGTATTGAGGCTGGTATCTGCCTGATTCTCAGGTACAGAATTTATAGGGCCACTGACGGGACTGTGGGTGGCCATCCGTTAATAGCTTGATGAGAAGGGGCCATTCACGTGCGTTGGCTGAAAACACTGATTGTAGGGGTACTTTGCGCGGCAATGCTGCTGGTAGGGATCCTGTTCACTATTCATAACACCCAGCAAGTAATGATCGACCTGGTGGTTGTTCAGCTTCCTGAAGCGAGCCTTTCGCTCTGGTTGATTGCATTCCTGGGGTTAGGTGCTGTGTTTGGCGTTGTTCTGAGCGTCTTTACGGCACTGGTATTGCGTACCCGTCTTGGTGCTGCTCGTCGTCGCTTCACCACAGCTCAACGTGAGCTTGATGAGCTGCGTACCGCGTCACTGAAAGATGCCGTCTGAGCTGCAGAATTATTATCTGATAATCCCGCTATTCTTCGCGATCAGTATTGGCTGGTGGCTGGGAAGGCGGGAGCGCGCAAGGCCGCCGGTGCGGCCTGGCGCTGATCTTAGCCAGGAGTACTTTGCTGGTCTGGATTACCTGCTAAATGAGAAAGTTGATGAAGCGATTGAAAGCTTTATCCGCGCGCTGGAAATAAACTCCGATACCATTCCTGCCCACCTGGCGCTCGCCAAACTGTTTCGCCGTAAAGGTGATGTTGATCGGGCGATCCGTATGCATCAGAACCTGCTGGCCCGACCTGATCTGACCCATGATGACTCCTTGCGGGTGCAGATGGCGCTGGCTCGCGACTATTATGCTGTTGGTCTGCTGGATCGGGCTGAGAACCTGTTGCTTGAAATTATCCGTCAGAAGCCACCGGCTAAAACACGCTGTAATGCACTGTCCCTGCTGATTAAACTCTATGAAAAAGAGGGCGAGTGGGCGCAGGCATTGTTGACGGCTGATAAGATGGAGCCGGACGAACAGCGTGAGTTTCGGGTTGAGCTGGCACACTACTGTTGCGAGCTGGCGCAGGCTGATATTGAAGCCGGTGACAGTAGTCGGGCCCGTCAGTACCTTAAAACAGCGGCCAGCTATGATGACGGCCAGGTACGGATTTTTTTGCTTGAGGCCCGTCTTGAGCAACAGCAAGCGCGCTGGCGTCAGGCGATCAAAAGTTTTAAAAAGGCCCTTGAGCGTGACCCTCTGTTTATCCGGGAAACGATTGCTGAGCTGCAGGCTTGTTATGCTGAGCTGGACCAGTCGAAGGACTGCGTTAAATACCTTAAAAAGCTGATGGCTGAGTCCCCCTCTACCTCAGCCATGCTGGCACTGGCAGAGCAGATACGTGATCAGCGTGGCAGCTATGCGGCGGGGAGCTATATTACTGAAGAGCTGAAAAAGCGGCCCTCAGTCAAAGGTTTTAATCGCCTGATGGATATTCACATTGGCGATACACCCAGTGAAGACAGTGATGATGGTCAGAATCGGCTGCAGGTATTACGTGGTTTGACGGGTCAGCTGGAGCTGAGTAAACCGGTGTACTGTTGCAACAGTTGTGGCTTTTCCGGTCGCTTGCTGCACTGGCACTGCCCGACCTGTAAGCGGTGGGGAACAACCCGGCCGATTCAGGGCCTTGAGGGTGAATAACAGTCTGTTTTTATATAACCAACCTGAGACAAAGAGAAACTGAATGAGCGTTGATTTGAACCGCGTAATTGTTGCCCTTGACTATGCTGACCAGCAGGACGCGCTGGCGATGGCTGAGCGTCTGGACCCGAACCGGTGCCGGGTGAAGGTGGGTAAGGAGCTGTTTACACGCAGTGGGCCAGCGGTTGTTGAAGCGCTGCACAGTAAGGGCTTTGAAGTCTTTCTGGACCTTAAATTCCATGATATCCCAAACACGACGGCGAAAGCGGT
>JAIBDV010000136.1 GCA_024686055.1 Neptuniibacter sp. | reverse complement strand
ATACCAGGGGTGTGGATGTGGGCCGGGTCCAGTTCGCCAGGCTCAACAATCTCTTCCACTTCCACCACTGTGATTTTGCCTGCGGTCGCGGCCATCGGGTTAAAATTCTGAGCCGTGTCGCGGTAAACCACGTTACCGTAGCGATCCGCTTTCCAGCCTTTAACAATGGCGAAGTCACCGGTGATGGCCTCTTCCATGATGTAATTGCGGCCGTTGAACTCGCGAACCTCTTTGCCGTCACCCACAGGGGTGCCGTAACCGGTTGCGGTATAGAACGCTGGAATGCCAGCACCGCCTGCGCGCATTTTCTCTGCCAGGGTGCCCTGTGGAGTCAGTTCGACTTCCAGTTCGCCCGCTAACAGTTGCTTTTCGAACAGGGCGTTCTCGCCAACATAGGACGAGATCATCTTGCGGACCTGGCGATCAACCAGCAACACGCCCAGGCCGAAGCCATCCACGCCACAGTTGTTGGAGACAAATGTCAGTTCTTTGGTGCCCATCGTCTTGATCTGAGCAATCAGGTTCTCCGGAATACCACAGAGACCAAAGCCACCGGCGATAACCGTCATGCCGTCTTCCAGCCCGGCCATCGCTTCTTCGTAGCTATTTACAACTTTGTCAAAACCCGACATTGCAACACTCCTCCATGCTCATATACAGGGTTCACCGAACGCTGAGCGTTCTTCAATAAGTGATGTTCCCAAGTCTCTAACAACCCTTTATATTTAGCAAATTGAAAGAATTGAATAATTTATTTGGTTTTTAAATGAATATCACCGTTAAACAGCTGCGTGCCTTCGTTGCCGTAGCGAAAACTCAGAGCTTCACTGAAGCCTGTGCGGCGATTCATCTGTCGCAACCGGCGCTCAGTATTGCCATTAAAAATCTGGAAGAGGAGGTGGGGGGGCAATTGCTGGCACGGACCACCCGGACGCTGTCATTAACGGCGGAGGGCAAGGCATTCCTGCCCTCTGCCGAGCGGTTGCTGGCGGACTGGGATAATGCCCTGGAGGAGGTGCATAACCGTTTTGCTCTCAAGCGCGGCAAAATTGCCATGGCGGCGATGCCTTCGTTTGCCTTGAATCAGCTGCCACAGGCAATCTGTCGCTATCGGGAGAGCTATCCACAGATCAACGTGACGGTGCACGATGTACTGGCCGAAGCCGTCGTCGATATGGTGCGCCAGGGGCGTTGTGAGCTGGGGATCAGCTTTGAGCCTGCCGAGTCGGAAGATTTGCTGTTTGAGCCGCTGTTTCAGGACGAGCTGGTGGCCGTGCTGCCTGAGGGCCACCCACTACTGGATCAGTCGCAGGTAGATTGGCAGGCGTTGCTGTGCAGTGATTTCATGTCACTGCAGCGGCCTTCCAGTATTCGGCTGCGGATTGAGCAGCAGCTGGAAGAAGCGGGTATACCGCTGGTGGTGGAGTTTGAAACCCATCAGCTGGCGACAATCGGCCGGATGGTGGCAACCGGGCTGGGCGTCAGTGCGGTACCGGCATTATGCATCCGTCAGATGGCCGAGCTGGGGGCCCATTGCCGGGCATTGCATAAGCCCGAGATTACCCGCCAGGTGGGTATCGTGACTCGACGGCGTTACCCGTTGTCGATGGCGGCGCAGGGCATGGTGAAGGTGCTACGGGATATGGACTTGCCCGCGTTAATGGCTCAGATGGAAGCCGAGATGAAAGCGGGCACGGCTGGCCCGCTCTAAGTGTGCTTAATATGGGGAGTCTTAACGCAGGTACTGCTTGCTGATCTGACGGAACTGCTCGGTACCGGCTTTTTGCAGCCACTCAAAGGCCACCATCTCACGGGTAACGATATGTACACCCAGGCTGCGCATCCGCTCGATGGCTGCGGCTTTGTCGGCCGGGTTGCGGGATGATATGCAGTCTTCAACCACGAACACCGCGCGGGCCTGCTGCTTGAGCTGGATTACGGTTTGCAGCACGCAGACATGGGCTTCCATGCCAATCACAATCACCTGGTCCGGCCGCAGGCTGTTGATCGCGTCGTTACAGGCCGGTTCGGCCATGCAGGAAAACCAGGTTTTCTGCAGGATATTCTCCGGCTTGAGCAGCGGCAACAGTCGCTCGCTGGTATGCCCCAGCCCCTGCGGATACTGCTCAGAGGTCAGTACGGGCACATCCAGCTCATTGGCGATGCTGATCAGCCAGTGAGCATTATCGATCAGGGTGTCACCCTCATGGATGGCGGGGATCAGCCGGTCCTGAATATCAACAACCAGCAGGCAGGATTTATCGGGATGAATCAGCATGGGGCGGTCCTGTAGTGGGGTGAGTTGCCTGATAAATCAGGCAGTTATCACAGGGTTAATAGCATCTGTTGTTAGTTGGCCAGATATTTTCCAGCGGTGCAAGGCCGCACCTCTGGCATGTTCAGTGACAAAACTGCAAAGTTGGCGCTTAACTGTCGGGCAAAATTGAAAAGCGGCAGGCCAGCCCATACACTGAGCGGCCTGATTGCTTCTTCTTTATATACACAGGATCTGATTGATGTCGTATCTGTCTCGTCGATTTATTGCCCGCACCTTGCTGTGCCTTGGCATCAGCAATGCTGCGCTTGCTGAAACTGCACCGGTGACCCTGGAAAATGCTGAGCCGGGCAGTACTGAGCGGGGGCAGTATCTGTTGCGAGCAGGTGGCTGCTATGCCTGTCATACCGATGCAGAAAAGGAGGGCAAGCCGCTGGCCGGTGGCCCCGGGCTGGAAACGGCCTTTGGTACCTTTCAGGCACCGAACCTGACGCCGGACAAAGAACACGGCCTGGGCAACTGGAGCGTAACGGACTTCGCCCGTGCATTGCGCACGGGGATCTCGCCGGAGGGCGAGCCGTACTACCCGGTGTTCCCCTATGACTTTTATACCCGGCTGAGCGATCAGGATGTGGTGGATCTGTGGGCGGCACTGCAGGCAACCCCGGCAGTGGCTGAAGCTGCCCCTGAGCACGATATTAACTTTCCTTACAATATCCGTTCCGGGCTGAGTCTATGGCAGACCGCTTTCTTCCATGAAGGTCGATTCAAAGCCAATCCGAAAAATGGTGAAGTGTTCAACCGGGGCGCGTATCTGGTGAATGGCCCGGCCCACTGCGCAGCCTGCCATACCCCGCGTAACTCTTACGGGGCGCTGGACTGGTCACGGCATTTGCAGGGGTCGGATAATTTGCCAGGTGGGGAGCGCTCGCCAACGATCCGGCCACGGATTCTGGATGCCCGAGGCTGGACCGTTGAGAGCCTGGCGGCTGCGCTGAAAAGCGGTGAGCAGCCAGCGGGCGATCAGTTCATCGGCAGCATGGCCGAGGTGGTGGAACATGGGACCTCCTGGCTGACCGAGCAGGACCGTACTGCGATTGCCACCTATATACTGACCGATCAGAGTCGGCGTCGTTAAGCGGGCTCGCCTGCCTCATCTTCAGCTACAAACTCCGTTTCCAGCAACGCATCCGCCAGCCATGCCTGCATGGCGGGATGCTGGCGCAGGGTGTCGGCATACTGCTGGCTCAGTGGGCTCAGTTTGATACCGTAGGTCATAAAGCGCAGTACGACCGGGGCGAACATCACATCGACGATGCTGAAATCACCGAACAGCCAGTCACCCTGGTCGCCATGCTGCTCACGCAGGGCTGACCACAGCTGATCAATTCGCTGGATATCGGCTAGCGCCTGGGCTGAAGGTTCGATGGTGCGCCGTGCCCGACAGTTCATGGGCATCTCGTTGCGCAGGCCCGTAAAGCCTGAATGCATCTCACAGGCGATAGCGCGGGCCTGAGCACGCAGGGCGGGGGCTGCAGGCCAGCCTTTGCCATCAAGCTGTGTTTCATTCAGGTATTCACAGATCGCCAGTGAATCCCACACTACCACCTGGCCATCAATCAATACCGGTACTTTATTCGCCGCATTATACTGCGACAGGTGTTGATAGAACTCGTCGGTGAACAGTTTAAGCCGGGTCTCTTTGAAGGGCAGCTCGAACGCCTCCAGCATCAGCCAGCCGCGCAGTGACCAGGAGGAGTAGTTTTTATTACCGATAACCAGTTCCATGGTGTATTTCCTCTGTAATGATTTGTGATGGACTGATTCTGTCCTGAAGAAGCATATCTGACTACCGAATAGTTTTTATAGAATGCATCAGTAATTTTGATAGATAGTCTCAAGGCGTGTTGTATGGATATTGAAGCACTACGAAGCTTTATTGCGTTTGTTGATACAGGCAGTTTTACCCGGGCGGCAAAACAGACCTTTCGTACCCAGAGTGCCGTCAGCATGCAGATGAAAAAGCTGGAGGAGGAAGCCGGTCAGGGGTTGTTCCTGAAAAGGGGCCGTAATTTGCAGCTGACCGACCAGGGGCGGCTACTGGCCAGTTATGCCCGTCGCATTCTGGCGATGCATGACGAGGCGCTGGGCGAACTGGTGAAAGAGACCCCGCACCCACCGATCCGTATTGGTTGCCCGGATGATTATGCCGAGTCCATTTTGCCGCAGCTGGTTGAGCAGCTGCTGCACGCGCTGCCACAGCTGACGATACGGGTGCATTGTGATTGCAGTACGGAGCTGCGCCGGATGCTCGACAGCGGTCAGATTGATATCGCCATTCTGACCCGCGCCCCGGAGCATGACGAAGGCTACCTGCTTAAACATGATAAGGGCGTCTGGGTACACGGTGGTTATACCCGGCTGACGGAAAAGTCAGTGTTGCCGCTGGTGCTCTACGAGGCGGATTGTAAATTTCACAGTACCGCCATTGATGGGCTGGAGAAACAGCAACGTGATTACCGGCTGGTGTGTGCCACGTCCAGTGCGACCACCATTAAATCGTTATTACGAGTAGGGCTGGGGATCAGTGCAATGGCCCGCTCAAGCATAAGCGGAGGGCTGGAAGAGGTGGCCGCGCATGTGCCGCTGCCAGAGCTGCCCGCCGTTGATATTGTGTTGCAGGTGGCATCAATTCCGCACCCATTGCTGGGGGCGGCGATGGCCGCAAAAATCTGTGACCGGTTTCGCATTGAAGCCGACTAGACTGCGGCGGTGTGTTCTTCGTGCAGCTGTTGCAGGCACAGCTGGTAAAAGGCCTGGGCCGGGGGTGACAGGGTACGGTCCGCCAGCTGCTGAATGCCGATGGTTCTCTCGACGCGTGGTGACTTAAGTGGCAACCACACCAGTGAAGGGTGGGCAGCGGACATCGCCAGTCGGGGCAGGGTGGTCACGCCCACATTGTGCTCCAGCAATGAGTACAGCGACAACATATTGGAGACCCGGTAGCGGGCGGTTTCCATCAGTGCTTGCAGCGGCGTATCCCGTAACAGCTTTACCGTCCCGTTATTAATCAGCTGGTGGCTGGCCAGCTCCCGCCAGTGAACCGGGCGGCCCAGATTGGCCAGTGGATGCTGCTTGCTGCAAGCCAGCCCGACCGGATCACACCGCAGGGGCACAAAATTCACCTGATCACTGATTTTCACCTGATTGCCCAGTGCAATATCCACTTCGCCGCGCAGCAGCCGGGCTTCAATGTGTTCGGCGGTGTCGTCTTCCAGCTCCAGCTCTACATCCGGGTATTGTGCGGTAAACGCCGCTAGCACATCGGGCAGCAACCGGCTGGCCACCGAGGGGATAGAAGCAACACGCACACGACCATTCTCACCCAGGGCCATGGCCATCAGGTCTGTTTCTAGTTGACCGGCCTGGTCTAAAAAACGTTGCACCCTGGGGAGGCACGCCTGGCCATAGGGTGTCAGTCGAGCCTTGTTTCCATGCTCAAAAAGTGCCTGACCAAGGCTGTTTTCCAGCTCTTTAATCGAGCTTGAAATCGCCGCCTGGGAACGGTTGGCGCGGCTTGCAGCGCTGCGAAAGCCCTTTTCTTCAGCCACCAGTACGAAGTGGTTCAGCTGTTGTAACTTGAGACTCATAGTTTGCCCTGTTTTGGTGCGATCAGTTTTTCTTAACAAATACATAATAAAAACAATTAGCTCTATCGCCGTTATATACCGATTATTTCCAATATGAAATATTTTCCTGTGCTCTCGAGCCGGGTTTCGTATGCTGCAGCTGGCCTCATCTCTGATTGCTATTGGCAATGACGCTGGCTGCTTTTGCGTGCCAATCTGGCTGGTTAGCAGAGGTTAACGATTGTCCAGCAGGACACTGACACTGGTTTGAGCAAGGAGTAATCCCATAATGACAACACGTACCCTGAGTCTCGCGCAGATTGAAGAGCTGAGCTTCCAGGCGCTGACCGGCGCTGGCACCAATGAAACCGGTGCCCGTTCGCTGGCGCGCGCGGTTGCTGCCGCTGAACGTGACGGCATCAAAAGTCACGGCCTGGTTTATGTGCCTAACTACTGCGAGCATGTACGTTGCGGCAAAGTCATCGGTCATGCAGAACCAGCGGTTACCACACCTTCAGCCTCTGCGGTTGTGGTTGATGCCGGTAGCGGTTTTGCTCACCCGGCCATCGATGCAGGTTTTGACAAGCTGATCGAACTGGCGAAAGAAAACGGCTGTGCAGGTCTGGCAATCCGTAACTCCTACAACTGTGGCGTGCTGGGTTACCACACGGAACGTCTGGCTGAGCAGGGCCTGTTGGCGCTGGGCTTCACCAACGCACCGGCCTCTATTGCGCCAGTTGGCGGCACCAGGCCTGTTGTGGGGACGAACCCGTTCTCCATGGCAACGCCGGATGGCAAAGGCGGTGTTGCGTTTGTACTGGACCAGTCCGCCAGCGTGGTGGCGAAAAGTGAAATCATGATGCACGCCCGTGCGGGCAAAGCGATTCCTGAAGGCTGGGCGCTGGATGCCGATGGCAACCCGACCACCGACCCTGATGTAGCACTCAAAGGCAGCATGGCACCAAGCGGTGGTTACAAAGGCTTTGGTGTGGGTCTGGTGGTTGAAGTACTGGCAGCTGCGCTGTCCGGTGCAACCCTGGGTACCCAGGCCAGCCCGTTCTCGGGTACCGCGGGTGGTCCACCAAAAACGGGTCAGTTCTTCTTTGCCATTGACCCGCAGACGTTCTCCGGTGATGCCTTCGCACAGCGCATTGCTGATCTGGTGGCGTCTGTTGAAGAGCAGCCTGATGCACGCCTGCCAGGCCAGCGTCGTCTGCGTAACCGTGCTGAGAACGATGTGAATGACATCGAAATCAGCGAAGAGCTGCTGGCGAAGGTTGAAGCCTTTATCGCCTGATAGCCCTCAGGGCTGCTGCCTCTGTTGTAGCAGCCCGCTCCGCGGGCGTCAGAGGTTTGTGCGTTGAGCCCGACGTTCGCGGAGCGAACTGCTACAAGGCCTGTGCGGTGCCTTGTGATATGAAGAGGCATCGAATGCTCTTTGTAGCAGCCCGCTCCGCGGGCGTCAGGGATCCGTGCCTTGAGCCCGACGTTCGCGGAGCGAACTGCTACAAGGCCTGTGCGGTGCCTTGGGATATGAAGAGGCATCGAATGCTCTTTGTAGCAGCCCGCTCCGCGGGCGTCAGGGATCCGTGCCTTGAGCCCGACGTTCGCGGAGCGAACTGCT
>JAIBDV010000293.1 GCA_024686055.1 Neptuniibacter sp. | reverse complement strand
TCTTTCCATTCCTTATAACGATCCGTGTCGATAGAGATGCAATGCCACCTGGCTGTAATTTAGCCCCGTAGAGTCGACCCAATCCGTGAGAAACTTCATGGATTCATCAATGACCGGGCTCCCTCTCCCGGCCACCTCAATCTCGCACATCTTTTTATACAGTGGGATTACAGCCTCAATTGCCTCGCGGGATGGTTTACGCCGCACAGAGTAATAACCACGCACCTCGCCTTTTTCGTCCAGATCCGGCGTCACATTGGCGAAAACCCAGTAGAAACTACCATCCGAACACAAATTTTTGACAAAACCAAAAAACTCGCTGCCTGAACGCAAGGATTGCCACATCATTCGATACACACCCTTAGGCATATCCGGGTGACGAATAATACTGTGCGGCTGTTGCAGGAGCTGCTGTTCAGTAAAACCTGCAATCGACATAAAGTGTCGATTCGCATAGGTAATATTACCTTTCAGGCAGGTCTTACTAACAATCAGGTCACCGTTTTTTAATACAATTTCGTTATTGTTTGGTGCTATGGGTTGAGACATCCGAACCTCTTATACCCAATATGTTATAGAATCGACGGCAGCCTTTACCTTTCCCTGGGGTGAGCATCACCCAGGCCAGCCATCACAACCTCCACACACTTTTTATACCGCCTCTAGCGCCGATTAACCACTGCTAAGCTTTAGCCTTTTGGGTAATGACACCTGCATTGGATCAACTTTTTATCGTTAACACCGGAGGTCGAACTTTTATAAACAAGCGGAATATAGAATGCTCGACCAATGCTAGAGCTGACTCACACTCAGGGCTGACCAGACGCCGGATAAAAAAATGCCCGCTCAATGGCGGGCAAAGCAAGAAGGAAGGGGCAAGGGTCACCTTGCAACAGACTGCCTTGCAGGCAGCCCCCACCAACCTGAGTGAAGACAAAGGGCATCGCAATAACAGCGACACCCTGAGCAATCAATTCAATCTGGTGTTTACAGCTGCGCTTCCAGCTGAGGCATAACCTCAAACAGATCCGCTACCAGACCATAATCAGCCACCTGGAAAATCGGGGCTTCTTCATCTTTGTTGATTGCTACGATAACTTTGGAGTCTTTCATGCCTGCCAGGTGCTGGATTGCACCAGAGATACCCACGGCAATGTACAGATCAGGCGCGACGATCTTACCGGTCTGACCGACCTGCATGTCGTTAGGGACGAAACCGGCGTCAACCGCTGCACGGGATGCACCGACAGCAGCACCCAGCTTGTCCGCCACGTTTTCCAGCAAAACAAAGTTTTCACCATTACCCATACCACGGCCACCGGAGACAATAACGTCTGCAGCAGTCAACTCAGGGCGGTCAGATACGGCAACTTCTTCACCAACAAAGGCAGAAATTGCAGCATCATGGGAACCGGCAACCGCTTCAACCGTAGCACTACCACCTTCAGCAGCCGCTGCATCAAAACCGGTGGTACGCACAGTAATCACTTTGATCGCATCCAATGCCTGTACTGTCGCAATGGCGTTACCGGCATAGATTGGGCGAACAAAGGTATCTGCAGACTCGACACGAATGATGTCGGACACCTGAGCAACATCCAGCAACGCAGCAACACGCGGCAGGGTGTTTTTGCCATTGGTCGTTGCCGGAGCAACAACGTGGCTGTAATCTTTGCCCAGCTCTGCGACCAGCAGAGAAACGTTCTCAGCCAGCTGGTGTTCATAGGCAGCAGCATCAGCCAGCAGTACTTTAGCAACACCGCTCACTTTGGCTGCGGCATCCGCAACCGCCTGAGCACCGCTACCGGCAACCAGCATATGGATATCATCGCCCATCTGGCTTGCTGCGGTTACCGCATTCAGCGTGGAGCCCTTGAGAACAGCGTTATCATGTTCAGCAATTACCAGAATAGCCATCAGATCACCTTCGCTTCATTTTTCAGTTTTTCAACCAGCTGCTCAACGCTGTCTACCTTGATACCCGCACTGCGCTCTGCAGGTGGCTCAACTTTCAGCAGTTTCGTGCGTGCGCTTACCTCAACACCCAGATCAGCCGGGGTTTTGGTTTCCAGCGGCTTACGCTTGGCTTTCATGATATTTGGCAGCGAAGCATAGCGCGGTTCATTCAGACGCAGATCGGTCGTAACAATGGCTGGCATGTTCAATGCAACCGTCTGCAGGCCACCGTCAACTTCACGGGTAACCAGCGCTTTGCCCTCTTCGATTTTCAGCTCAGAGGCAAACGTACCCTGCGGCATACCGCTCAGGGCAGCCAGCATCTGGCCGGTCTGGTTATTGTCGGAGTCAATCGCCTGTTTACCCATGACGATCAGGTCAGGCTTTTCTTCATCGACAATTTTCGCCAGCATCTTGGCGACAGTCAGCGATTCCAGCGCCTCATCTGTTTCTACATGGATGGCGCGGTCTGCACCCAGCGCCAGCGCTGTACGCAGCTGTTCCTGAGCCGCTTTTGGCCCCATGGATACAGCAACAATCTCAGTCGCCGTCCCTGCTTCTTTCAGGCGTACTGCTTCTTCTACCGCTATTTCACAGAACGGATTGATGGCCATTTTGACATTGGCCAGATCTACATCTGTATTATCCGACTTCACACGTACTTTGACGTTGTAGTCAATCACTCGCTTTACAGTTACAAGCACTTTCATCTGACTGAACCCTTATTGTTGTCATTCGATACAACATCTAACTATGTGGCCACAGCATACCGACTGAAAAAAAATAAGCAATATCCCTTACATTCAACTCGTCAGCCTGCCCAGCCTGACCCACTGCGGTTTCTGAGCTTCTGTTTGAAAATAAGGGTATACACCTATAAAATGACAGTCACGCAAATAACTGCGACATCGTTAACGTGCCACAAGCCCGGTCAGGCATCACAAAATGATCGAATTTGTACCCTGAAAGTATCATTCCTGGCATAGGCCAGCCGGTACAGATGCAGTAGGCTATGTAGCACCAGGTGTGACCCTGCTGGCAAGTAATGCCGGCAATCCACACCCGATAATAATAATGCGCTAATGAGAGAGGGTTGAGCCGTGACTCGTGAGTCGATGGAATTTGATGTTGTTATCGTAGGGGCAGGCCCTGCTGGCCTGTCAACCGCATGCCGTTTGATGCAGCTGGCACAGGATAAAGAACAAGAACTGACTGTCTGCGTCGTCGAGAAAGGCTCTGAAGTCGGTGCACATATCCTGTCTGGTGCGGTGATTGAGCCCCGCGCCCTGAATGAACTGTTCCCGGACTGGCAGGAGATGGGCGCACCGCTGAAAACAGCGGTCACACAGGATCAGATTCTACTGCTGCGCGACGCACAGAAAGCCATTGAAACCCCGCATATGCTGGTGCCTAAAACCATGCATAACGACGGTAACTACATTGCCAGCCTGGGTAATCTGTGTCGCTGGCTGGCAGAACAGGCTGAAGGACTGGGTGTTGAGATTTTCCCGGGTTTCGCCGCCGCTGAAGTACTGTACAACAAAGATGGCAGTGTCAAAGGCGTCGCGACCGGTGATATGGGCATCAGCGAAGCCGGTGAGCAGAAAGACAGCTATATGCCGGGTATGGAGCTGCACGCCAAATACACCCTGTTCTCCGAAGGCTGTCGCGGCCACCTGGGTAAAGAGCTGATTGAGAAGTTCGCCCTGGACAAAAATACGGATGCCCAGCATTACGGCCTGGGTATTAAAGAACTGTGGGATATCGACCCGGCCAAACACCAGCCAGGGCTGGTTGTGCACGGTGCTGGCTGGCCTCTGACCGACGCCAGCGGTGGTTTCTTCCTCTATCACGCCGAAGACAATCAGGTGGTTGTAGGTCTGATTATCGACCTCAACTACAACAACCCACACCTGAGCCCGTTCGACGAATTCCAGCGCATGAAGCACCACCCGGAACTGGCTAAATATCTGGAAGGCGGCACGCGCGTCTCCTACGGCGCCCGTGCCATCACCAAAGGTGGCTTTAACTGCGTACCGAAGATGACCATGCCAGGCGCGCTACTGGTCGGCTGTGATGCAGGCACCCTGAACTTCGCCAAGATCAAGGGCACACACACCGCAATGAAATCCGGCATGCTGGCTGCAGAAGCGATGTTTGAAGCCTTGCAGGTCGGTGATGACGGCGGCCACGAGCTGACCAACTTCACCGATATGTATAAAGACTCCTGGCTGTATGAAGAGCTTTATAATTCTCGCAACTTCGGCCCGGCAATGCACAAGTTCGGCATGATCATGGGCGGCGCGTTCAACTTTATTGATCAGAATATCTTCGGCGGTAAGCTGCCGATTACCCTGCATGACGACACCCCGGACTACGCCAATATGAAGCTGGCATCCGAGTGCGCGAAAATCGACTATCCGAAGCCCGATGGCAAACTAAGTTTCGACAAACTCAGCTCGGTATTCCTGTCGAACACCAACCACGAAGAAGACCAGCCCTGCCCCCTGCAGCTAAAAGACGCTGAGGTGCCACTGCGCGACAACCTGCCTAAGTTTGCAGAGCCTGCCCAGCGCTACTGCCCAGCAGGTGTATACGAAGTGGTAGAAGATGAAGAAGGTGCCCGGTTCCAGATTAAT